>RPRI01000172.1 GCA_003818505.1 Desulfobacteraceae bacterium
AAGTCGTTTCAAAACCCCGACTGAGGTCTGATAGCTGTGTTGCAAGCCTCTTCAAAATGCTCACATACTACCGTGTATGCTGCGCTTTTTCATCGGCTTGCGCCTTGCTCTCAAACCTGATCCGGGGTTTTGAAACGACTTCTTTGATGAGTATGTCCTGGCTCGCTATTCTGCGGCGGGGAGCTTCAAAAAAAGATCCTGCAGGAGAGGGGTAGTTAAAAATCCGAAATACCGGCAGGGTAAGATCCCATACCCTGACATGGTTATAAATCAGATATTATACAATGGTCTCCGGATAATTATAAATTTCTCCCCTGAAGTTTTCTATTTGCAGCTTTTCGTCTGAAACGGATTGTATGTATTCTGGCAGCAGCGGTACTTTTCCCCCTCCTCCCGGAAGGTCTATCATGTACTGAGGCACGCAAAGGCCGGAAACGTATCCGTGCAGAGATCTAATGATACCAAGACCTTCTTTGATGGTTGTTCTGAAATGAGAAGTTCCTCTAACAAGATCCGGGTGATGAATATAATAGGGCCTGATTCTTATGGTAAGAAGTTTTTTCATAAGGGTTTGCATCACGTGCGGAGTATCATTAACGCCCTTTAAAAGCACAGTCTGACAGCCGAGAGGAATGCCTGCATCGGAAAGAATGGCACAGGCCGCAGCGGCTTCTTTTGTTATTTCGTCCGGATGGTTAAAATGAGTATTGACGAATAAGGGATGATGCTGCCTTATCGTATCCGCAAGGTTTTTTGTTATGCGCTGGGGCAGGGTGCATGGAATCCTGCTGTGAATGCGGATTATTTCAACGTGTTTGATCGAACGGAGTCTTCCCAGGATGCGGTCAATTTCATCATCTTCCAGTAAAAGAGGATCACCGCCGGAAAGAATCACTTCATGGATCGTATTATTTTTCCTTATCCATTCCATGCCGGCATTTATGGTGGAATCAGTAACCGTAAAAGGACGGCCCACTTTTCGTTTTCTCATGCAGAAACGGCAATACAGAGCACATTGATTTGAAACCATGAAAAGCGCTCTGTCAGGATAACGATGGGTTAGATTGGGAACGGGGGATTGTCGTTCCTCGCATGAAGGATCATCGGAACCCGATATGTCTTCAATCTCCTTTAGATCCGGAACAGCCTGCTTCCTGAGATGATCTCCTTTATTGATCATCAGCGAAAGATAGTACGGATTTATGCGCATCGGATAGCATTCCGTAACTTTTCTTATCGTGCTTATATCAACCGGCAGATATTTTGCGAGAACTTCCGCTGTATTTATACTTTCTGACAGGATGTCATGCCAGTCTGAAAATTTTTTGTGGCTGTTTTCTTCCAAATCGGGTAATTTCTCCATTATAAAAATATTTTCTTTACGTATATGAGCAGTTTAATATTTGATGAAATTGTAAAAAAGTCCGAATTTCCCCTTTTCGTTATGAGTTTAATTTAAATGATTTTATTTGACAAGGATGAAACCCCGATAAATGAAGAAAAGATGCAGTTGGGCTGGTTCAGACCCTCTTTACATTGATTATCACGACAGGGAATGGGGTGTTCAGGTCCATGACGACCGAAAGCTTTTTGAATTCCTTCTTCTTGAGGGAGCACAGGCAGGACTGAGCTGGATTACGATATTAAAAAAACGCGATAGTTACAGAAAGGCTTTTGACAGCTTTGATCCCGAGAAAATATCCTTCTATGGTCCTGCCGAAATCGGGTTGCTTCTTGAGAATCAAGGAATAGTTAAAAACAGGATGAAGATAGAATCGGCAATAATGAATGCAAAGTCGTTTCTGGCGGTTAAAAAAGAATACGGGAGTTTTGATTCGTACGTATGGAAATTTACCTATGGGAAGCAGATCAGAAATTCATGGACGGAAACATCCCGGATACCGTCATTAACAGAGGAATCGGTTGCCATGAGCCTTGATATGAAACAAAGAGGCTTTAAGTTTGTAGGCCCGACGATATGCTATTCATTCATGCAGGCTGTCGGAATGGTAAATGACCATACAGTGGATTGTTTTCGCTATAACCAAGTTTGATGGTATCGCAAAAAGCTGTATAAGCATAATAATTGTCTAAAACCACGAAGAACACGAAGTCCACTGAGTTGAAAACATTCCATATGCTATTTCTTTCTTCGCGTTCTTCGCGGCCTTCGCGGTAAAATTTAAACTTATTTCGAAGCCGTCAGATATAACTATGTTTTAAAAAGCAGGTGAGAAACAATGAGAGATAAAAAGCTGCCGGATGATTATACGGAAAAATTGAAGAAGAAAATAAAAAAATGGGGCGCCGATCTTGCGGGAATTGCGGATCTTGAGCCTTTAAAAGAGCTCAAGGTTAACCCGCCCGGCCTTCTTGAAGGTTTTACAAGGGCAGTTTCGGTTGCAGTAAGGCTTCCTTCTGCGGTTTTTGAACAGATTAAAGACAGGCCGACGCCGATTTATGCTTCCGTTTACCAGACGGCAAACCGGATGCTCGATGAAATCGCTTTCAAAACCTCTGTTTTGCTCCAGAGTGACGGTTATCTGAGCCTTCCGGTTCCGGCCTCGCAGGTTCTCGACAGAAAGAACTGGACGGCTGCAATAAGCCACAAGGCAGTTGCGAGAATGGCAGGTATCGGATGGCAGGGGAAAAATCTTCTTGTCATTACGGCAAAATACGGATCAAGAGTGCGCCTTGTCACCATATTGACAAGGGCTCCGTTAAAGGTTGACGGTCCTGTGAAAAACCGGTGCGGCGAATGTACCATATGCCGTGACGCCTGTCCTGCAGGAGCGATCAAGGGTGTTGGCACCGAAACGCATTACAGAGACAGGGAAGAGGCGATTTATCTTGAACGCTGCGCTGGCAAACTTTCCGGAGAATTTGCGGCCATTCCGGATGTCGGAGTTCCGGTGTGTGGTATTTGTATAAAAGTTTGTCCTTTCGGACGCGGAAAAGTTTTTTAGACAGGATTAACAGGATTAAAGAAATGTTGCCTGCCTCCTGAGATGGGACAGACAATAATCCAACTCCTGCTTTTGTCATTCTCCGCTAAGCAGATACATGTTTCAGACCGCTCTTCCGGAGCGGTCTAATGCAGTTGATCCTGCAAATCCTGTCTGATAATTTTTTTGCTAAGCAGTTTTATGGAGAAATGAAAAAATGATCTGGTTCGCTCAGATACATCCTGTAATTCAGGCTCTTATCGCAACTATATTTACATGGTTTCTCACGGCTCTTGGCGCGGCCTGTGTTTTCGGGTTTAACAACATGGGCAGAAAGACGCTTGACGGCATGCTCGGCTTTGCGGCTGGCGTCATGATAGCTGCAAGCTACTGGTCTCTGCTTGCGCCTGCAATCGAGATGTCGGAAGAACTTGGTTTTCCGGCATGGCTTCCCGCTGTTGCAGGCTTTCTTACGGGAGGTTTCTTCCTGTGGGGCGCCGATAAAATACTGCCCCATCTTCATATCGGCTTTAGGACCGAAGAGGCTGAAGGGATAAAAACAAGCTGGCACCGAAGCATCCTTCTTGTGCTTGCCATAACTCTTCACAACATACCGGAGGGGCTCGCCGTCGGAGTCGCGTTTGGGGCTGCGGCAGCCGGGTATCCTTCAGCTTCTCTTGCAGGGGCGATTGCCCTTGCGGTCGGAATAGGGATCCAGAATTTCCCGGAAGGTCTGGCCGTTTCGATGCCGCTTAAAAGAGAAGGGATTTCGGCCGGAAAAAGTTTCTGGTACGGACAGTTATCGGGAGTTGTGGAGCCTGTTGCCGGTGTTATTGGCGCAAGCGTTGTTTTTCTTGCAAAACCTTTTCTCCCCTTTGCTCTTTCATTTGCCGCAGGCGCCATGATTTTTGTAGTTACGGAGGAGCTTATTCCTGAATCACAGCGAGGAGGCAACACCGATTTCCCCACGATTTTTACCATGATCGGTTTTGCGGTTATGATGACGCTTGATGTCGCCTTCAGTTAGATACCATCCGGAAAAGGCTCCTTTGTGCGATCTTGATGTCAATTAAGCGTGATTTCCTGTGCGGCTGTTTTATTTTCTCGCTTCGACCAGAGACCCATTGATGAATTTATGGATGATGCTTGATACATAAGTCTGATAGGGTATGCCCTCATTAACCGCTTTTTTTTGAAGCTCAAGGAGGTCTCTTTCAGAAATCCGTATGTTTAGTCTCTTGTCCTTTCTCAGGTTATTGCGGGCATAAGCAATCAACTCTTTCTTTTTGCAAGGTTTTTAACGGGTATCCATTCATCTTTCTCGAAACTATCGAGTATTTCCTTTTCTTCTTTCGTTAATTTAGTCTTCATATTTATTCTCCAAGATATCTCTGTATTGCCTTCCTGCTTGGAATGATGGTCTTCAGAAATAACTCTTCCTCATTCTCAACATAAGGTACAAGATAGGCATAATTGGCAATAACGATGACCATAATTCGCTGTCCGGGGTATGCCTGCCGGTTGGGATGTCGATAATCGTCTAATATGTCACCCCTTTCAATGTAGAAAACTACATCCTCAAAACAAATGCCCCATGACGCTTTTAGAACCACACTCTTTTCAGAATTCCAATTTAAATTCTTCATTTTTTATTTGGTAATCACATTGTGTGCATTATGGCAACAACAATATTTAATATGTCCTACGGCCAACGCGTTTCATTTCTCTTCATGTTTTTTATTATTATGAGAAGAATAAAGATGGAAAAAGATGGTATCCAAATCCATAACAACTCATTTGTCAAAACTGTTAAGCCACGTTGACTTAAAAATGCTTTAATACCCAGCGGAGAGACCTCGAGAGGAGTCCACGGGGAAAAGTACCTGTTATTGGTAATAGGTGACAACAGAGCGATGCCCTGGCCACCATTGGTCAAGGCATCTAATATCCCATGGCTTGTTGTGAGAATAAAAAAATATAGAACATATTTCCACCACTGTTTTGAAAAAGTCACTTCTTTTCGGTAAAAAATAGAAACAATAAATATACTAAACAATGCCGCAAAAAACGGGGAATGAAAAAAACCTCTATGACCGAAGAAAGAATTGGCCGGTATGTATAAACAGAAGTAGCCAAAAACGTCCGCATCCGGAAGGATCGAACACACGATGCTCAAAATTAAGAATTTCAAGAATCCTTTTGTGGGTCTAAATCCGAACGTAGCGGAAACAGCGATAACAGAATGGGTAATGACTGTGGGCAAAATAATTTCCTATCTACAATATCAAAAGGCACAAGCTAAATGTAATAGTTTAACTCTATCCATTTAAAAAATATTAATATTTCCAGCTCAGAATATACCACTTATTATTTTCCAACTTCATATTGAATATTATAAGGAAGTTGTTGTCACCCCGGGTCATATAAATTTTGATTTCGGCTTTATCTCCAGAGATTGTCATTCGGGGCTTTCCTAATGCGATATAAGAATTCTCAGCAAGTCTTTCGGGAAGGATTTTAGCATACTCTTCCTTGGAAAGGAGTTTACGATCAATCATTATAGAAGCTTTTTCGTGAATGAGATTTTCAACTTTCTTTGAGTCCTTATTAAGCACTCCTTCCTGAAATTCCAGCAAAACATTTTTCAGTGCCTGCTCTTGGCTGGATTTTGGCGCATACTTGATAAGAGGTGTGTTTTGATCGCAAGATAATAATATCATTAGCGCTATAGCTGTTACAGTATATTTAAACATGATTTGAAACTTCTTTTGTAAGTAATATAACGTTCGTGCAGAACATTCATAACTATATCTTCATTGTAATAGTTCTTCGTCAGGTTTGTAAACAGTTACCCTGTTTCTGCCGGCATCTTTTGATGCATACAATGCCTGATCAGCCTTACTGATAAACTCTGACAGTATTCTCTCGGTTGGTTCTGAGTTCGTCTCTCCAAGATACTCGCTGATTCCAAAGCTGATTGTTATTGTTATTGGACCTTTTTCTGTCTGGGTAGTTGTGTCTTCTATTCGCCTTCTCAGCCTTTCGGCGATAGCGGAAGCTCCTTCCACAGGGGTTTCGGGAAGCAGGACGATGAACTCCTCACCCCCGTATCTGGCTGGTATGTCAGTTGCCCTGAGCATCTCCTTTGTGGTCTTTGCAACCAGCTTAAGCACCATATCTCCGCTTGCATGTCCACAAGTATCATTAACGCGCTTGAAGAAGTCGATATCGAACATCATAGCCGTCAGGGGTTGTGTGTATCGGAGAGCCCTGCGGATCTCAGCTTCTGCGAGTTCATTGAAATGCCTTCTGTTATAGAGGCCGGTGAGTGAATCGGTTATCGCCAGAAGTCTCAACACCTCTTCGCTCTCCCGCAAAGCAACTTCAGTCTGTTTGCGAATGTTGATTTCTTTGAGCAATTCCTCGTTCACCTGACTTAATTCTGCTTCCTTCCTCACAAGTTCCTTCAAGGTCTGGTCAAGCTGTGTCACCATTGCGTTGAATGACTGGGAAAACTCCCCCATGAATTCTATCCGCTGCGTAAAATCCCCTGAAGCGATCATTTTTGTTTGCCATATCAAGTGCTTAAGATTCGCCTGGAGCGTTTTGAGCGCACCCCCGATATACCCTTTGAAAGCAACCTGCCTTGACAGATCTCCATTTGAGGCGGAATACAAGAAATCTCTTAGCGAAATAAGGTTGGCATGAAGGGTATTAAGGGAATCAACCGATCCAAAGCGGGCAGGGACCTGAGGAGGCTTGCCAAGCATCATAATGTCCAGTAGAAGCTTCGAAAGCTCATCAACGATATCATGCTCTTTTTTAAACGGCATTCTTTCCACCAAGATATATGGACAAAGATATCTGTATTATTTAATGACTTCGGCAGTGAACCGGCATGTCCTGTCACCGGTACACCAGCAGTCAACCTCTTTAACCTTGAATGAACTGCCGGTAAAGCTTTCAAGAAGTCCGGCGATAAAACCCTCATCATAGGCGCAGATCTCGTAACCAAGCTCGGGTAATCCTGAACAGTCAAGGTCTTCAGAAACATTCAAAACTAACGACCCTTTCTCCATATCTGCTTCCTCAATACGCAGTATTCCGATTCCCATATCACGGAGCGTTTCCTGAAGGCTCTTTACGAAATCGTTGAAGTCTTTAATGTTAGAAAAAATGTTTTTGTAAAATTCAACGCCTGCCAGTTTCCCAGCCTCATAAAAGATCTCATTTGTTTTTTCCGTTCCGAAATGCCGCTCCATAACGTCTCTGAAGGTAAACTGCATGAGGCGATATACTTCGAGGCGTGTGTTTGGGCCAAGATTGGGGCGACCTAATACAATATCTCCCAAAAGATTCCATGAAAATTTGTACTTTCTGTCTGTCATATTAGACCTCCTAAGGGGCATACGGGACAGGATATACGGGACGTTCGGAGATATATAACGTTCGTGCAGAACGTTCATATCTCTAAATCCAGGTCATCTATACCTCGTTTTCCCCCTGCTGATATCAACCGCGTCACGCAAGAGTTCGTTACACCAAGATACCTCGCAACATCAGCCCCGGAATAACCCAGTTCCCTGACACCTATCCACGATATCGCACTCCTGGCTTTTACCACTTCTCTTCTCCGGCTCCCTGATAGCAGTTCACCAATAGAAATATTATACCTTTCGGATATTTTCTCTGCAAGCGCTTTAATATCTATTCGCTGCCCGGACAGCCTTAAGTTCTTTTTAACCAGATCATCAAGTCCGGAGATAACAGACTTAACAAAATCACCATCACCCAGTATCCGTTGATCGGCAACCTCCCTTCCACCGCGTCTTCGACTGGCAAGAACCGCAGACCAGCCGCCCATGCTCCGTATTAATCCTCCTCCGACCAATTCCGGCCTCCGGCCCTGATTAATACCTTCATTAATATATTGTGAATAATTCTTTTTTGTATTGTTGGAGCCGCCGAAATAAGACAACACATACCCGGTGTTCTGCCATTTCCTCAAAACTTTACCGACAAGCGCTGAGTGACCGGACCATGGATTTCGGTCCAGCTCTTTAAGATCCTTGTCCAGCCCGGCCCTTAAGAGATTCAGGTGTATATATCGAACCAACTATTTAAGGTAAACATCCTCCTGACAAACGATAGACTTATAACGGTTCTGAAATAAATGCCCGTATCTGTAGTCTGCAATTATACCAAACCGCATGTTCGATTAAAAGCCTTTTCATGACATTAGAGATTGAAAAAAATACCTGTTACTTCATGCCCAATCAGACCGCCTTTTTACCTGTCAATTTTGATGGATAGATTCGGCAGGGGTTTTCCTCTAACGAAAAACGATTGACAAAGAAAAAAGGAAACGATAAAAACACACAAAAGACACAAAAGACACAAAAATGGAAAAAAATGCTTTTACAACCTCCGATATTGCCCGGATCTGCCACCACTCGAGGGAGACGGTAAAGCGATGGCTGGAAAAGGGGGAGATCAAGGGCTATAGGGTGGGCCTGTCAGGGCATTGGCGAGTTCTCCCAAATGATCTGGCCATTTTTCTCAAAAACAACGCCATCCCTTTTCCAGACCCAGCGGAAACAGGTTGTGATCTAAAAGAATTGATCGGCATATATGGCCTTCCCCCCTTTTGCTGGGAGTTTTTTGAAAAGTCGATGAGTGATCATGTCCGATCGAACGGAAGGTGTGCCGATTGCCTGGTCTACAAGACAAAATCATTAAACTGTCGCGCCCTAAGAGAGGAAATAGGCCATAAAAAAATTTTCTGCGGCCATTCCTGTGAGGAGTGCGACTACTTTCGCTTTCTCCAAAGAGAGATAAGGCACCAAACCTAACCATTAATATAGCATCGATCAAAGCTTACCTCTCGATCAATAGATGGAGAAGATGATAACAGAAATCCTGGAAAATGGAGTGATCATTCTCTGGGGGAGTTGGTTGGAATTGATTCAGTCAATCCGTTAAACGAATTGGAGGTAAGTGTCATGAAAGAAATAAACAGAAGAGAGTTTTTAATGGCATCGGCAGCAGCAAGCGCCACATTGATGGCTGGGAGTATTTTAAAAGGAGGTCCGTCGTCGGCACATGCGTCCGTGAACATCCCGGAGGTTGATAAGTTGGTCATCACCGTCATTACCGACAACTACTACGATTGCCTGAGGTGGAACTATAAGGTTGCCAAAAGACAGATGAAGGTTCCTGGTGCCTCTTCTATTTGGAAGGGCTTTTCATTCCACGCGGAGCACGGCCTCGCTTATCACATCGAGACGGTCGTCAATGGTAAATCGAACGCATTCATGTTTGATTACGGGATGGATTTCGAAGGCGTCAGCAAGAACATGGAGATATTGGGGATCGACTTGAATAAGGTAGAAGCCCTGGGATTAAGCCACGGCCATTTAGACCATTGGGGAAACCTGATCCCTATGCTCAAAGCCAATGACAAAAAAATTCGAAAGGGGATTTACTTATATGTAGGTGGAGATGCCTTTGACAACAAGTTCGTCAGTCTCCCCCCAGTCTATAAGCCCCTGGATGGAATAGCCGATCTTGGACAACTGAACCGACCAGAGTTAGAATCTTTAGATCGTGTCAAGATTGTTGAGGTAAAGGAACCGACGCCCATGGCTCCAGGGGCCTATCTGACTGGGGATATCGAGAGGATGACGGAATACGAAAAGGGCTCGCCCATTCTTATGGTTAAAAAGGGAGATAAGATGGAGCGTGATTACTTTTCGGGGGAACAATCCCTGATGTTTAACGTGAAAGGCAAGGGATTGGTAGTCCTTTCCTCCTGCGCCCACACAGGGATTGTCAATACGGTAAAACATGCTCAGAAGGTAACAGGGATAGAGAAGGTTCATATGGTGATCGGAGGGTTCCATTTGACCGGCGCCAAACCAGAGGTGCTCCAGCAAACCATTGCCGACATCAAAGTAATTTCTCCAGACTACATTGTCCCCATGCACTGTGCAGGGTTTGAGGCCATCGCAGGCTTCCAAAGAGAGATGCCGGAACAGTTCATCATTAATGTTGCAGGAACCCGGTACGAACTCGGCGCATAGTCCGGAATAAGATGCGCCTGTTGGAAATAGCGATATAGTCGAACTCTGATGGTGCCTTTTTTGTACCGTGGTCTTCTTATGGGGCGAACCGAGATTGGGCAAACTTGCTGCATAAAGGCAGAGCCATAGTCGGCTCTGCCTTTCCTATAACAAATCCATTTCACCCTTTCGATTTCCAAAAATGGTTTCAGGGCCATACATTTTTTTCGGGGGCATTTTTGTTTTAGGGTACGTATTAAACTTACTATTCCAGAGTGAGCTAAGTTGAAAAAAGTGGACACCAATGTTAAGGCATAAT
>RPRI01000173.1 GCA_003818505.1 Desulfobacteraceae bacterium
CACTTTGCTAAATCACAAGAAGGTTTGGGCTGACGCCCTCAAAGGCTTGTGATTTTTAACGCTTAAGTTCTTTAAAAATCTGTTTCCCAAAAATCTCAAATCCGTTCGCATATGACTTCCAACCGGTCCATTATAATCTATGAGTCCGTTGGAAGACATAAAACCAATCACTCCCGTGAAAACGGGAGCCCAGACCTATTTGAAAAAACTGGATAGCGCTCACGCTTCACCAAGTGCCCCGCTTTCGCGGGAATGACATAAAAGAGATAATTTGGACTTTTTACGATACCATCATTATAGGTGACCTCGTAAAAAGTCATTATGTTATATTGCATAATAATCATAATTACATATTAGGCAAGAAAAAGTTCTGCCTTGAGTATTTTTCTTGTATTTAAGGTCACCTTGACCGAATCGTCAATAACATGGCCGGCAAGCCAGATTATCCTGCCGCTGCTCAGCAGAACAGGCAACTTTAAGCGGCTTTCTCCCGGAACTTTTTTATTTATCAAATATTTGGAAACCTTTTTCGATCCGGTCATTCCGAGAGGGGTAAAACGGTCCCCCGGCAAACAGTTTCTCAATACAAGAGGAAAACTTATTGTATCCATATCAAAAAAAGCGACTCCTGATGCTGATTTACTTATATCTTCAAGGCTTATATTCATTATTTCAGAAAACAAGACTTTAAAACCCTCTTTTTCAGCATTAACGCGGCAAGGTTCATTAATAACATACTCGAAGTTAAGCCGGTCACTGATACCGCTTTTTGATACAATGCTCCGCAGGGAATTTTTTTCTTTTGAAACAACAAGGCTGCTTCCGGTTCTTGAAACCCTTATACGGTCCGGAAGATCGAGGTTCCATTTATACGAATTACCTTCAAGCTGGACTGAAACAAGCTCTGTGTGCGAGTAACTTATTCTCCTTAAGTCTCCCTTGACTCCTGCGACAGCGCTTCTTATTGCTCTCTTTTTTGCAGCAGGATGAAGGGCGTTCATGCCGGATACGGACAGAACTATTCTGTTATCTTCCTTAACCAGCGTATTCTTATCCAAAATGAACTTCAACTCATTTTCCATCCATTCTTCTTCCGAACGGACAATGGATGAAAGCCTGTTTAATGTTTCAACTATTTTAGGATTATAGCCATCTTTCAACTCCGGAATAAGACGATTGCGGACCCTGTTCCTCAAATATTTTTCATCCAGGTTGGATTGATCCGTAATATACGAAAGGTTTTTTTCAGAAATGTAATCGATGAGTTCTTTCCTTCCTGTTTTAATAAGAGGACGGATGATCGATATATTACTTTTTGTACCGGGGCGAACCGGTGGAATGCCTGAAAGGCCCAAAGGCCCGCTTCCGCGAAGCAGATACATCAGGACAAGTTCGGCATTATCGTCACATGTATGTCCCAGTGCAATTCTGTTATATCCTTTTTTTTCGGCAATATCTTCAAAAAAGGCATATCGAACAAGCCTTCCTGCCTCTTCGATAGAAAGCCCGTTCTCTGTTTTATATTTAATAACATCTTTTTTTTCGACAAAACAAGGCAGATGCAACTTATCTGAAACTGAAGCGACAAAAAGAGCGTCATTGTCGGATTCATTTCCGCGTAATGAATGATTAAGATGGGCAACTCCAAGCTTTAATGAAAACAAAAGAGAAATCTCTTTTAATATATGAATAAGAGCAACGGAATCAGCCCCTCCCGATACTCCGACAAGGACTGAGTCATTCTCCTTAAGCATATAGTATTCGGAAAGAGTCTTTTCAACCTTTTTTATCAGTCTGTTATAAGATTTTTTCCCAAATGAAAGCATTGGAATTTACAAAACCGCCTTTCGTCCTTTTTATTCCCTTTACTGTAAACCCGGATTCTTTAAGAAGCCGCCAATATTAGACATTATTCCTGCAGAAAGTGAGATAATATAAGGAAAAACGATTACCGGCTTTTTTGCTAATTCATCATAATTGCCCGTTTTTAGCAAGAATTCTTTTTATTCCAAAACCTGATGGTTTCGTAAAAAGCAATTTTATGCCGCTTTGCGGCAATCTATATCCGACGAACTCGTTGGAAGTGAAAAACCGGCTTTTTACGAAGCAGTCAAACTTTATCTTGAAATAATTAAAACAAGGAGTATATTTGTACCCGGTTGTGCGGGGCAGTTAAGAGCCTGATATTCTCTTAAACCCGATAAACGGTATTAGGAGCCATAACAAAATGGTCAGAATGTAATGGTTCTTTCGTAATGGCTCCTGATAATTTTCCTTAAATACCTGTTACTTGCCGGACACTGCGCAACAGACGGTTACGAACCTCGTCAGGTCCGGAAGGAAGCAGCGATAAGAAATGCGGTCTGTGTCGCGGCTGATCTCGGCAAGTAACAGGTATTTAAGGAAAAGAAAAAGGAGAACGCACAACCTTCTTTTTTCCCCTCCTATTCATTCCATCTAAAATATCTCTCTGCGACGGACAACAATCGCCTTGACATTGTTGGAAATAGCCTTATTTTTCATGACAATGCAAAGGCTATCAGTCTCCTTATGAGACATGCAAAACAACTATACCAATATTGTTGGATATAAAAATATACAGGGTAAAAATCTGTGGTGAAAACTAAAAAAAATAAAATCGATATTACCGATGAGAGCATATCAGACGGCAACGCTGATGTTAAAGGTGCGACATTAGCCGAAACAGAGGCTGAAAAATCCGATCTGATGAAAGATCTGGAGGAAAAGCTGAAAAAAAGCGAGACCGAGTCAAAACAGGCATATGACCGTTTCCTGAGAGTCTCTGCTGATTTTGAAAACTACAAGAAACGGACAGCCCGTGAAATCAGCGAATTCAGGAAATACGCGAACGAAAGCCTTATAAGTGAAATGCTCAGCGTGGTGGATAATCTGGAAAGAGCTGTAATTTCATCATCAGCAAACGAGAAATTAAACAGCTGTCTCATCGACGGGGTCGGCATGACCCTGAAAGAAATCTTAAAGGTTTTTGAAAATTACGGCGTAAAACCGATTGACTCCTTATGCAGGGAGTTTGATCCTAATTTTCATCAGGCTGTTATGCAGCAGGAAAGTGAAGATCATCCGGAAAATACAGTGATAGCCGAACTTCAGAAAGGATACATGATTCATGACAGGCTGCTGAGGCCTTCCATGGTTATCGTTTCGGCGGCAAAAGGGAAAACTGAAACAAATACAAAATCAGACAATTTATAACTATTTGATTATATAAAGCTTAATAGGCAAGGAGGAAAAAATGGGCAAAATAATCGGTATAGATCTTGGAACCACCAATTCATGTGTGGCTATCATGGAGGGTGGTGAAGCAAAGGTTATAACAAATGCTGAAGGCGGACGTACGACGCCATCTATCGTTGCCGTCTCCAACAGCGGTGAAAGACTTGTAGGCCAGATAGCAAAAAGGCAGGCGATAACAAATCCGGAAAATACTGTATATGCGGTAAAAAGGCTGATAGGCCGCAAGTACAGTTCTCCGGAGGTGCAAAAAGATTTAAAGATACTTCCTTATAAAATTCAGCAGGCCGATAACGGGGATGTCAGGATAAACGTGCAGGGCAAACAGTTAAGCCCCGCCGAAATATCATCTTACATACTTGCGAACATAAAGAAAACCGCCGAAGATTACCTCGGCGAAAAAGTTACCGACGCTGTTGTAACGGTTCCGGCATACTTTAACGACAGTCAGAGGCAGGCGACAAAAGATGCCGGAAAGATCGCAGGCCTTAATGTTTTAAGAATAATAAACGAACCTACTGCCGCTTCTCTGGCTTATGGTTTAGACAAGAAAAAAGATGAAAAGATAGCGGTATTTGACCTGGGCGGCGGTACATTCGATATTTCTATACTGGAAATAGGAGATGGCGTTTTTGAAGTAAAGGCAACAAATGGAGATACACACCTCGGCGGTGAAGACTTCGATTTAAGGCTTATTGATTACATATCAAGCGAATTCAGGAGAGAATCGGGCATAGACATCAGAAGCGACAAGATGGCCCTGCAGAGACTCAAGGAAGCCGCTGAAAAAGCCAAGATGGAGCTTTCAACATCCATGGAAACGGATGTAAATCTTCCGTTTATAACAGCCGATGCAAGCGGACCGAAACACCTGAACCTGAAGATAACAAGGGCCAAACTGGAAAGCCTTGTCGAAGACCTTCTTGACAAGCTGGAAGGTCCCTGTCGTACCGCAATGAAGGATGCCGGACTTTCAACAAGCCAGATGGATGAGGTAATTCTGGTCGGCGGCATGACGCGTATGCCTGCTGTTCAGGAGCGCGTAAAGAGACTGTTCGGGAGAGAACCTCACCGGGGAGTTAACCCGGATGAAGTTGTGGCCATCGGAGCTGCCATCCAGGGCGGAGTTTTAAAAGGCGATGTCAAGGATGTTCTTCTTCTCGATGTAACGCCGTTATCATTAGGAATTGAAACACTGGGCGGTGTCATGACAAGGCTTATTGAGAAGAACACAACCATTCCCACAAAAAAGAGCCAGACATTTTCGACCGCCGCAGACAGTCAACCAGCTGTATCCATACATGTTCTGCAGGGTGAAAGAGAGATGGCTGCCGGGAATAAAACCCTCGGCCGTTTCGAACTCGTGGGGATACCCCCTGCTCCGAGAGGCGTGCCGCAGATTGAAGTGACATTCGATATTGACGCAAACGGAATAGTAAACGTCTCTGCAAAGGATATGGCAACAGGCAAGGAACAGTCTATACAGATCACGGCTTCAAGCGGATTGTCAAAAGAAGAGATCGACAAGCTGATTAAGGATGCGGAGCTTCATGCCGATGATGACAAAAAGAAAAGAGAACTTGTCGACGCGCGCAATACCGGTGACGCGCTTATCTATTCGACCGAAAAATCCATAAAGGACCTTGGCGAAAAGGTCGATGCGGCCACAAAAAGCAAGGTTGACGGAGCCATAAGCCGCCTTAAAAAGGCGATGGAAGGCGACAACGCTTCCGAAATAAAAAAACTGACCGAGGAACTGACCCAGGAATCACATAAGCTTGCGGAAGCCATGTATAAGCAGGCATCCCAGCAGGCCGGGCAGGCCGGAGAGCAGCAGGCAGGAGGCAGCGACTCCGGAGCTTCACAGGAGAAGCGTTCAAAAAGCGAAGAGGATGTTGTCGACGCCGATTTTGAAGAAGTAAAAGACGACAAGAAATAATCCTGCGGCCGATTACCGCATCGATAGAGCCCGCGTCATATTTAAGTTTATATGCCGCGGGCTTTTTTATTCCCCATCCGCCGTCTTTCATACATGTCTTATATAGTTTCCATCCGGAAATGGCTCTTTTGGGCGATCTCTATGTCAATCTACGGGATTTCTTGTGCGACATACATTGCGTATGTTTCATCGCAATCCCTTGATTTACTTGAGCTTGCCCAAAATTGCCGATTTCCGAATTGGAAACGCGATAGTGTCTATCATTAGTTTCCGGATGGACACTATCTATAAATTTGAGCGCTTTCCAACCGGAACATTATTCTGACAATTACTATAAATATTGACCATAGTGAAGAATTTGGATAAAATTTCGGATAAAAAATATAATTGAGTTTATGCGTTAATCGATAATGCAGGATATTCATGATGAAAAAAAACAAAGCGGGCGCCAGCAGAAATGAAACCCTGGCGGCAGCAGCCATTCTGTCGCTTCTCGTAATAACAGCGGCGCTGGTATTCCTGAAACAATTCCGTTACGACCCTTCCATTTTCCCTTCGGGCATTACGCTTTCCGATTCTTCAGATAAGACTTTACCGGCTGGTGACATAAAAAGCTCTTTATCGGTAGTGAACATGATTCCCATGTCGCCTCTCGAAAGCTTTGATGAAGATAATCTGTCTGATAAAATTAACGGGAAGGCCGAGTTGTATCTTTCCGCAGGATTTAAAAATCTCTCATGCCGGAGGTTTAAGAAAGAGGATGATCCCGGTTCATGGCTTGAAGTATTTATCTATGACATGGGAAATATCGAAAACGCCTTTGCCGTTTACAGTGTTCAGAAGAGGGAAGGGTTCATCCCGCTTCAATTATCCGGATATTCCTATAAAACAGAAAACGCCCTCTTTTTCATAACGGGACGGCATTATGTCGAAATAACTTCTTCAAAAGTTTCCGCCTTTCTTATGGATTCAATGCTCTCTTTTTCACAGGATTTCATAAAAATGACCGGGGCCGGTGAAACAGTAATTCCTGATACGGAGCTTTTTCCGGCAAAAAACCTTGATGAAGGCAGCATTGTTCTTTTTCCTGCCAATGCCTTCTCCTTTGATCGTCTCAACATGGTTTTTGCCGCCGATTACAAAACAGATAAAGGCAGGGTCAAAGCATTCCTTTCACGACGGAAAAATAATACGGAAGCGGATGAGCTTGCAGAAAGTTATTCGGCCTTTCTTTCTTCTCTGGGAGGCAGCAAAATAAAAACGGATACCGGCCTCGGTAACATAAGAATAATTGAAATCATGGACGCCTATGAACTGATTTTTACAAACGGCCCTTTTTTTGCTGGAATTCATTCGGCGGATGATTTAAAAGATGCTGAAATAATTGCATCGGCTTTAAACATTAAACTTGGAGAAAATTCCGGTGCCAGATAATAAAAGCGGTATAAAAACTGACAGAAGAGAATTTTTAATCAGGTCATCAAAAGCAGGGCTTTTGATCCTCTCTTCATGCGCGACCGGCTATCTATTTTATAACCGAAATAAGATTCCGTCCCATGCAGACAAAAACGCTGCGATTTCCGGCCTGCCTGATTTCTCCGTTAAGGAGGCGGGCGGTAAAATGGCCGTCGTGAAGGGAGACGACAGGATAAAAACGGTCAACCTTGCTTTAAAGGCTATCGGAGGCATCGAAACATATATTAAAAAAGGAGACAGGGTGCTTTTGAAAGTCAATGCCGCCTTTGCTTCCCCGCCCGTTCTTTCAGCAACCACGGATCCACGGCTCCTTGAGGAGGTCGCAAGACTTTGTTTTGCGGCGGGAGCATCATATGTAGCTGTAACAGACAACCCAATAAACGATCCTTCATCATGCTTCGCATTGACCGGCATCGAAAGCGCTGCAAAGCGTGCCGGGGCAGAGATCGTTTTTCCGGAAAAGAGCCTGTTTTCGCCGATGACAATAGAAGGCAGTTCCCTCATAAAGGAGTGGCCCGTTTTTTATCAGCCTCTTAAAAGCGCGGACAAGCTCATCGGCATTGCTCCCGTTAAGGATCACCAGAGAAGCGGCGCATCCATGACAATGAAAAACTGGTACGGGCTTCTAGGCGGAAGAAGAAATATTTTTCACCAGGATATTCACAACATAATAAAAGAGCTTGCCTTGATGGTAAAACCTACTCTTGTCATTCTTGACGGAACCGTAAGCATGATGAAAAACGGGCCGACAGGAGGCTCTCTTTCAGATTTGAAAAATACGGATACAATGATAGCCGGCACGGACCAGGTCGCGGTCGATTCTTACGGAGCCATGCTTCTCGGCAAAAGCCCCGGAGAACTTGCATATATTGAAAAAGCGCATACCGCTGGAGCCGGCGTTATGGACTACCAGCTTCTTAAACCAGCGATGATAAACATGTCGTGAAAGCAATTTTCATAATAATGAAAACTGATGCTCTCGTAAAAAGTCATATGCGAACGGATTTGAGATTTTTGGGAAATAGATTTTTAAAGAACTGAGCGTTAAAAATCACAAGCTGTTTGAGGGCGTTAGCCCGAGTTCTTGTGATTTAGCGGAGTGATTTAAAAATCCCAAAAAAGCTCATTAAGAGAGCATATTTTGACTTTTTACGATACAATCAAAACTGTCTCCGCACGCCAAGCATCCCCAATTCTATAAAGCCAGCCGGGCCGCAAGCCTGATGGCCTCGACCATTGACTGCGAATTAGCGCGCCCTTCACCGGCTTTTCCGAAAGCTGTGCCGTGATCCACTGATGTGCGAATGATCGGCAAACCCAGGGTGATGTTGACCCCGGCCATGCTTCCCCATGTTCCGGTTTTGTCGTCGTATTTAAATCCGACTGTTTTGGTCGGTATGTGGCCCTGATCGTGGTACATCACCACCACCAGGTCGTACATTCCGCCGATCATTTTGGAAAAAACAGTATCAGCCGGAAGAGGCCCGTCGACGTTGATACCTGCTCTGCGGGCGTCAGCCACTGCCGGGGCGATTTCCGCATCATCCTCGGTACCGAACAATCCGCCCTCTCCGCAATGGGGATTGAGACCGGCCACGGCAATACGGGGCAGCGTAATACCAAGTCGCAGCAAGGTCTGATGAGCCAGATCTATCACTTTCCGAACCCGATCTTTTTTGACCCGATCACATGCCTCCCGAAGAGAGACATGGGTGGAGACATGGGCCACTCGGAAATTGCCCTCGGCCAGCATCATACTGTAATCACGGATACCGGTGAACTTCGCGCAGATCTCCGTATGGCCGGCGTAATGATATCCGGCGGCGTTGATGGCCGCCTTGTTGATGGGAGCGGTGACCATAGCGTCGATCCGTTTGTCCAGGGCCAGTTCGATAGCTTTTACAACGCATTCAAAGGATGCCTTTCCCTGCTCGGCCGTCACCTGTTTATGGCGCAGACGGTTAAGGGGCATATTCTTCAAATCCAGCACATCGACTGTCCCCAGGACATAATGGCCATCGGCAGGTCGCTCGCAAGCATGTATTTCAAGATCAAGGTGACTGATTTTAACGGCATCGACCATGATGGCCGCATCCCCGATGATCAATGGCCGGCATATGGCATAAATATCTCTTTCCGACAGCGCCTTGACGCATATTTCCGGGCCGATACCTCCGGGATCACCCATGGTGATGCCCAGTAATGGTCGTGTAGCATTTTTTGTCATAATTCACTTCCTTCAAGAATTTTGCATAACTACCGTTTCAGGCTGACTTGGGTATGCGCTTATAAAGTTCTGACGGACAATTTTTCCGAAACCCATCAACGCCCCCAGATAATCTACATACGATCGCACAGGCGGAGACGATATAAGTCTTCGTGAACATTCATCCACTGGGGCTGTATTAAACTGATGGATGCGAATCTGCCGCCGCAATCAAAGTTAAAGCTATAAATCCGTCAGATCATATAGGCGCATACCCAACTCAGCTCCTGTTCAATTTTAAAATATTCAAACCTCTCCAATTATGAAAGAATCATCAATAGCTGAACAAGAGTTTGCGGAGAACCAAAGGCCCCTGCTTTGGTTACCACGGAGAGGCGGTCATGCCGGCCGCCGATAAGTTCTCCCCGCATCAACCCGGGAAGAACCTCCTCAATAAGACTGATCGCTTTCGCCCCGATCTTTTTACACACCGACTCGGCCGTATCGCCTCCGGACAGGAACACCCCGTCCGGCGATGATAGACTGATCATAGAAGCCGTTACCTCTGCAAATCCCTGTACAACCCGATCGGGAGCGGTTGCTGAAGCCGTCGGGGAAAATGGCGCGATGCACAGAATCAGTCCACCTTCACGCCATGCAGCCGCCAGATTTTCAGCCAGTTGCTTCCGGCTGCAAATGGCTTCCGGAAGCGACAGAAGCACGGGATCGAGTGCCATCTGAGGAAACCCGGTATGGCGCACCAGCGTGTCCCGCTGTTCGGCAAGCACCTTAGATGCGGAACCACAAACAAAAAGTGGTTTTTTAAGTTTCGGACGAAAAGAGGGCGCTGCATGTACTGCCTTGACACCCATTGAACCAGCCAGTCCGGCGGCCAGTCCTGCCGATCCAACCAGTAGAATGCCTTTGAAGTGATTACAGGCCAGATTGGCGATTGTATTCAGATGTTCCGGTCGGCTTGCGTCAAATACGATGTGCCGGCAACCGCTCTCCAGCAGGGTTTGTACTCTGGGCGCCAGTGTATCCGGCCCCTTTTCCACGCCCGCCAGGTCTACATGCCCGACCGGCAGGCGGCACTGGTCGGACAGCAACACCGACAGCCTGGATTCCCGGACAGGGCAGAGGGGATCACGGCCGATTTCCGTTTCAGCCACCGGCACACCCTTGATTTGGTGCAGATCGTCTACCGTGATGCGTCCCTGCTGAGGAAAAGCCGGGGCCACGAAACTGGCCTTGTATCCCATGGCCGAAATCAGCGCTTCGGTTTCCGGCCCGATGTTACCCCTCAGGCATGAGTCAATTTTCTTGTAGATCATCCTGGGGCGG
>RPRI01000174.1 GCA_003818505.1 Desulfobacteraceae bacterium
GGGATAAAAGCATTCTTGCGGCAGGCGCCAAGCTCGGTGTTCCCATCACGGTTCATGTCGCGATAGGTACGGATATAATCCACATGCACCCCGGTTTTGACGCAGGAGCGGCAGGAGTTGCGACATACAGGGATTTTCTGACTTTCGCTTCGGTAGTTTCAACCCTTAGTGAAGGGGTTTACCTTAACATCGGATCTTCAGTCATACTCCCGGAAGTTTTTCTGAAAGCAACGACTCTTGCCCGAAACCTTGGTCATGATATCGACACCTTTACGGCAGTCAACATGGATTTTATCAGGCAATACCGTCCGATGACGAATGTTGTCGGCAGGCCGACCGCAAAGGGAGGAAAAGGGATAAACCTTACAGGTCATCATGAAGTCATGCTTCCCCTTATAGCTGCCGGAGTAATTGAAGCGGTGAATAGTGAAAAGAAAGGGTCAAAGGCACAGAGACACAAAGGCGCAAAGCGAAATGCGAAATCCCGAAAACTGAAATAGTGAACAGTGAAAAGTGAACAGGCAATAGGCAGCAGGGAAAGGGGCAAAGGGGTCGAGGAGTCAAGAGTTCAAGTGTGAAAAGCCGAAAGGCGTGAGGCGAATATCGGATATCGGACATCGAATATCGAACCATCAACTATAAACCATAAACCAGAGACCAAAGACCAAAGCTTTGAATATTAAACAATTCCGTTATTCATCCGACAATCTCGGCTATCTGCTTTATTCGAAAAAATCCGCCATTGCCATAGACGGAGGCGCGGTTGACCAGATAATTTCATTTGCAGGGTATAACGGCCTGAAGATCGAATTTGTTACCAACACCCACTCGCATCCCGACCATACCCTGGGTTTAAAATCACTTCTCGACAGATCGGGCGCTTTATACCTTGACCATAACTCTCTTCCTGCTAAAGGATTTATAGGACTTGATGGCGAAAAAATCGACATATACCATACCCCGGGGCATACGAATGATTCCGTGACTTTTCATGCCGGCAGCTTTCTTGTAACCGGTGATACATTGTTCAACGGCACAGTCGGGAACTGTTTTTCAGGAGATCTCTCGGCATTTTATAATTCGATAAAAAAACTCATCTCTTTTCCGAAGGAGACCATCATATATGCGGGGCATGATTATGTTGAGTATTCCATGTCTTTTGCAAGGCTTATTGAACCCGAAAACGGGGATATCGATACCTTTCTGAAAAAATATAATCCGGAGCATGTCTTCTCAAATCTTGAAGATGAGCTGAAGGTCAATCCCTATTTACGGTTTAATGATTCAAAAATGATATCCATTTTAAAAGAAAGAGGGCTTCCTGTTTCAACTGAATTTGAATGCTGGGAATCGCTCATGAGTCTGGGGTAGGTATTTTAGAAAGATATAGAGAAAGGTTTGATATATGAGAAGAAAAGACAGAGAAATTAAATCAAGAGAAGAAATAGATGCCATAATTAAAAAGGCGCTTGTATGCCGACTCGGGATGGCAGATGAAAGTGGGCCGTATGTAGTGCCCCTATCATTCGGCTACAGGGATGGATTCCTTTTTTTTCATTCGGCAAAAGAGGGAAAAAAACTTGATATTTTAAGGAAGAACAATAAAGTCTGCTTTGAAATGGATACGGACCATGAGGTTGTTAAATCCGAAAAAGCCTGCGACTGGGGGATGAAGTATAAAAGTGTCATAGGATTCGGGCATGCATTTGTCGTCGAAGATATTGAGTCAATGAAAGCTGCGCTTGATGTTATAATGGCTCATTATTCTGCCGGGTCGTTCGAATACGATGTAAAAAAGCTTGAAAGAACCGTGGCCATTAAAGTTGAAATTGAATACATGACAGGGAAGAAGAAGGGATAAAAATCGAATATCGAATATCGAATATCGGACATTGCACAGCGAAGGTAAGGGATCAGAAATCAGTGGTCAGGGGCCAGAAAAATAAAGGGGCAAAGGCACAGAGGCACAAAGCGAACCACAAAATATTTATTTTGTCATTCCCGCGAAAGCGGGAATCCAGACAACTAACCAAAGACCATAAACCACATATTATATGACTATGCTTGATTTTGTAAAAGAGCAAGCTGAAAAGCTTTTTGACGGAGCAAGGGGAAGTCACGACTGGGAACACACCTTAAGGGTTTTCGACCTGTGTGAGCGCATAGGTCCGGCAGAGAAGGCGGACATGGATGTGTTGCGAATCGCGGCTTATCTGCATGATATAGGAAGGGCCGGCCAGGATTCGACATTAGGGGCGGTTTGCCACGCTGAAAGAGGCGCTGAGATGGCCTGGCCGATAGTTGAGAAACTCTCTCTTTCCGAAGAACAAAAGACAAACATTATCCACTGCATAAAGGCTCACCGCTTCAGAGGAAAATGCAGGCCTGAGACTCCCGAAGCGAAAGTGCTGTTCGATGCCGATAAGCTTGATGCGATAGGAGCAGTCGGGGTTGCGCGGGCATTTCTGTTTGCGGGCGAGGTCGGAGCAAGACTGCATAATCCTGAACAAAAGATTGAAGAGACAAGGCCATATACCAGGGAAGATACCGGTTTCAGGGAATACAAGGTCAAACTCTGTAAAATCAGGGATAGGATATTGACAAACGAAGGGAGAAAGCTTGCGGATGAACGGCATGCTTTCATGGAAGAATTTTTTAAACGGTTTTTGGAAGAATACGATGGAAAGAGGTAGATAACATGAGCATTAATATAGTTGAAAAGATTGACGACTTGATTAAGGTAAAGCATATTCTCGTCAGTGTTTCAGACAAGAAGGGCCTTGAATCCTTTATCCCAGAGCTTGTCGGCATAAATCCGGGTATCAGGATTTTTTCAACAGGCGGAACATTTGCAAAGCTGAAAGAGATCCTGGGAAGCATGGCTTCGTGCTTAACCCAGGTTTCGGACTACACAGGCCAGCCTGAAACACAGGGGGGGCTCGTCAAGACGCTCGATTTCAGGATATATCTCGGCCTTCTTACCGAAACCTATAATGAATCTCACAGGGCGGATCTTGAGAGGACAAAAAGTGTTTCCATAGACATGGTAGTCGTCAACCTCTATCCTTTTAAAGCTACGATATCGAAGCAGGGTGTCACGCCGGAGGAAGCCAGAGGGAACATAGATATTGGCGGGCCGTGCATGATAAGAGCCTCTGCCAAGAATTTCCTGCGCGTGGCTTCGGTGGTTGATCCCGGAGATTACAGCGGGATAATAACCGAGCTTAAAGGAAACGATAATAAAATATCCTTAAAAAGCAGGTTCGGGCTTGCGAAAAAAGCTTTTGCGCACACGGCTGCATATGACGGCAAGATTGCGGATTATCTTGCCGGAAGAACATTTGAAGAAGTGAAAGGCTGTTACAGGACATAGATGAAATATTTAGACAGGATTAACAGGGTGGACAGGATTTTGCCTGCCGGCCGGATGCCGGTCAGGCAATAGATCATTGCCTTCGGTGAGGAAGGCAATACTGTGGAGGAAGAAGACATAATGCATAAATTGTTCGGTTGCACTTGCCAGTCTCCGCGAAGCAGTATAATAATCCTGTAAATCCTGTCAGATAAGTTTTTGAGAAAAGGGGGTTATATGGCCGAAGACCTGCGTAAGATGTATAAAACCATTATGGATGACCATTTTCCACCTGCAATGGAAATTAGTTTTATCGACGGAGATAAAAGGCAGACCCTTTTTTACGAAAAAGTAGTCTGGACCATAGATGATGTAATAAAAGGATTGCGGTACGGAGAGAATCCGGGGCAGGAGGCTGCCCTTTATAAGCTCACAAACGGGAATCTGGCGCTTGGTGAGATACAGACTATTCTTCCGGGCAATCATCTCGCCTCAGATGTCGAACTGTTCCAGTCAGGTAAGCATCCCGGCAAGACAAACCTGACCGATGCGGACAATGCTCTGAACATTCTCAGGTATTTTACAAACCAACCCGCTGCGGTTATAGTCAAGCACAACAATCCGTGCGGAGTCGCCCTATCCGATTCGCTTCTCGATGCGTACCTGAAAGCAAATATGGCTGACAGGGTTGCGGCATTCGGCGGATGTATCGCGCTGAACAGGCCTGTTGATATTGATACAGCCGAAGCGATAAACATGCAGTATGCCGAAGTAGTGGTGGCGCCTGAATTTGAAAAGGGCGTCATGGATATCTTTGCGAGGAAGAAAAATCTGAGAGTGATAAGGATCAGGAACATCGAAAGGCTCCAGAGCTTTGTCGGAAAGAGGTGCGTAGAGTTCAAGAGCCTGATAGACGGAGGAATTGTCACCCAGTGGTCTTTTGTCCCCGAAGCCCGCTCAAAAGAGGCCCTGCGTCATGCCGAATGTTCGTATAAGGGGAAGACTTACAGGGTAAACAGGAAGCCGACTGAAAAAGAATATGAGGATATGCTTTTCGGATGGCTGGTCGAATCCGGCGTTACTTCCAATTCTGTAATCTATGTAAAGGACAAGGTTACGGTCGGCATTGGGACAGGAGAGCAGGACAGGGTCGGTGTCGCCGAGATAGCAAGGGATAAAGCTTACAGAAAACTCGCCGACAGGTATTGTTTTGGAACATACGGGATTGCCTATAACGACTTTAAGGATATAGATAAAAAAGCGGAGATAGATCAAAGGGTGGCGCGTGAAAAAGGCGGGCTGATCGGAGCCGCTATGGTCAGTGACGCATTCTTTCCTTTCCGGGATGGTGTTGATGTCGGAATCAGGGAGGAAATCTCCTGTGTAATCCAGCCCGGCGGATCGGATAACGACTACCAGTCGATCGAAGCCTGCAACGAGGCGGATGTTGCGATGGTGTATACGGGACAGAGGAGCTTTAAGCATTGATCAGGTGCCAGTGGTCAGGGCGAAAACTCTTTTCCCGGCAACTGACATCAGTGTCAAGATCGTGATCATAATATCCAAGTCCGAAGTTCCGATGTCCGGATCAGGAGGCTGAGATATAAAGGTAAAGAGAGTAGTCCGTAAGTCGTGAGTCGAAATCCGGGCTATCTATGGTCCGGTTTGGGAGGGGAAACTGACCCACCCTGTCTAAAAACAATCAAATGTAAAGATACAACAATGCAGCTTTTCGATTGGTTGCGCAAGATCCTGGAAAACAGAAACGACCCCTTTGCCAGCTACATAGCCAGGGTTGTATTGCCGGTGGGTATAGCGGCTCTGATACTGTTAATTCCTTTTGCGATCAATAACTTCCTCAAGGGGCGCATCGGGGTAGGCATTGCGATTGTGCTCGTACAGCTGTTGCTGCTGGTTGATGTGCTGGCTTTGAGACGGGGCAGGAAGCCCCCGTTCCATTATGGTCTCGTGGTGGTGCCGATGATCGTAGCCATGCTTGCAGCGGTGTTTAATCAGGGTATTTTAGGCGCGCTATGGGGCTATCCGATAGTGCTGATTTGCTACTTTGTGCTCTCTCGCCGTGTAGCTTTTCTATTCAGCCTGGTTATCATGGCCGTACTGACCATCGCCATCGCCATCTGGATAGAGCCGGCCCTTGCAGTTCGGATCTTCGCAACCATGTTGCTGACGATTGCTATTATAAACATCGTGCTGAACTTAATTGACGAACTTCATGATGCCTTAGTTCAACAGGCCATCACAGACCCGCTGACCAGCGCATTCAACCGGCGCCATATGAATCAGAGCATCGAACTGATCGTGGAGCAGGGGCGGCGTCATCCGCCAAACAACACGCTACTGATGCTTGACATCGATCACTTTAAGCAGGTTAACGATTGCCTCGGGCACGATGTGGGAGACGATTTGTTGCGCCGACTTGTGCAGACCATTAAAGGGCGCATGCGCAAGGTCGATCTGCTGTTCCGGATTGGCGGCGAGGAGTTCATCCTGCTGCTGTTTGACGCCGATGTGACCCAGGCTGCAGTGGCGGCCGATGACATTCGGCGCCGTGTCGAGGCTGCTGAACTGTTACCCGGCCAGCCTGTTACGATCAGTATCGGTTTATGCGCACAGCGTGCCGGTCAGGCGGCTGACGAATGGATCAAGTTAGCCGACACCGCGTTGTACCAAGCCAAACAACGAGGCCGCAACCGCGTAGAAATTGCCGAACACCTGACTGAGTATAATCATTTGTAATATGAAATTGTTGATGGTTTGTTTTATGGATGACCGAGGGTATTTTCTACTTCCTGTAATGTTGCATGGCTTCTTTTTGCCTTACATACAAGCGTTCAATCGGAAATCAACAATATCTGATTGCCATTTTATGATGGTTGGAGTATAAGAATTACCGATTTGTCAAATAGAGGGATTTTTATGCAAACCATGCTGCATATAAGTAAAAGTTTACTTATTCTGTTTATCCTTGCTCTAATCAATCCATCTTGGTTGCCGGCAGCGACTGAGCAGCGAATCGCTCTGGTAATAGGAAACGGCGCTTACAGCTCCGGCCCCCTGAAGAACCCCATTAACGATGCCACTGATATGGCCGCCATGCTGAAGAAACTCGGGTTCACAGTTACGCTCAAGAAGGATGCCAAGCTACGGGAAATGGATGAAGCCATTGAGGCGTTTGGCAACAGTCTGAAGCGCGGTGGAGTAGGTTTGTTTTACTATGCCGGTCATGGTGTACAAGTCAATGGGATAAACTATCTGTTGCCGATTGGCGCAAGAATAAACAAGGAGGCTGACGTAAAGTATGAGGCTGTTGATGCCAACAAAATTCTCGATGAAATGGCAAGCGCCAATAATGGCCTGAATATCGTCATGCTCGATGCTTGCAGGGATAATCCTTTCGCCCGTAGCTTTAGAAACGCTGCAAGAGGTCTGGCGATAGTAAGCAGTGCGCCGTCTGGTACTTTTGTCTCCTATTCAACCAGCCCCGGAAACGTAGCCAGGGATGGCGAAGGGCGTAACAGCCCATACACCCAAGCTGTCTTAGAGAACATCGCCAAACCTGGATTGTCGATAAATAACGTATTTATGAATGTCCGCAGCAAGGTTAAGAGAGAAACAGGACAGATACCATGGGAATTGTCTTCCTTGGAGATTGATTTCTATTTTGTGATTCAGGGAAGCAGGGTAAATATTATAACTAATGATCCTTCCTATTCAACAAAATCGGATTTGAAAACTGAGGCTGATGAGTTGGCGCGGCAGAAGGCAGCTCTGGAGCGTGAGAAGCAGGAAATGGCGCGCGAAAAACAGGAGATGGAGCGTCAGAAGGCGCTTGATGCCGAGCGGGAACAATTGGCCGCTGAACGGCGCAAGTTGGAGGCGGAAAGACAGCAGCTTGCCATGGCAAAACGCCCCTCTCAACCCACAACAGGGGAGACTGCCAGGGACGGTCGTTTCATAGCCTATAGCAACGGTACAGTCCTGGACACGAGTACAGGCCTGATGTGGGCTGCAAAAGACAACGGGAGCAATATAAACTGGGCGAATGCAAAGAGCTATTGCGAGAATTATCGAGGCGGTGGCTATACGAACTGGCGTATGCCGACGCAGGGTGAGCTGGCCGGGTTGTATAATGCGGCTAAAACCTATAAATCTGAATGTGGAAATAATGCCCATTTAGCTGAATTGATTCGTCTTACTTGCACTACGGCGTGGGCATCAGAAACACGCGGTTCAGATGTTGCCGTCTTCGGTTTCCACAATGGTGTAAGGGCCTGGCATCCCCAGTCACTCGACATCGACTACCGGACGCTCCCGGTGCGTTCTGGTCAACCCACAACCGGGGAGATTGCCAGGGACGGTCGTTTCATCGCCTATAATAATGGAACAGTTCTGGACACCAATACTAACCTGATGTGGGCGGCAAAAGACAATGGGAGCAACATATATTGGCCGGACGCCAAGAGCTATTGCGAAAATTATCGAGGCGGCGGGTATACGGACTGGCGGATGCCGACTCAGGATGAGCTGGCAGGATTGTATGACAGGTCTAAATCCTATAAGTCCGACTGCGGTCATTATGTTGGTTTAACGGAATTGATTCATCTCACGTGTAACGCACCGTGGTCGACCACAACTCGTGGTGACCAAGCTGTCTACTTCGGTTTCGATGGTGGCAATAAGCGCTGGAGTGGCCAGTTTGGCGGGGGCCTCCGGGCTCTCCCGGTGCGTTCCGGTAAATAGATTATTTGGTCATTTGGTTCTTTGATTATTTTCTTTTACCGGGTACAGGGCGGAGCCCTGTTCGCTTTAAAATTTTCACTCCGGTTTTTTGCTGAGTATGCGTTATGGCCCAATACGAGCATCTTCCCATATACCGGGAGGCATTCAAATTTCTGATCAATTGTGAAACCGTCGTGCAGCACTTTCCCCGGTATCACAAATATACCCATGGATCTGATCTGCGCGGCACAGCGCGTACAGTAATCAAGCTGATCATCAGGGCGAATAACCTGAGTGATAAAGAACAAGTCCTCGAAGAACTTCGGGTGACGATCGAGGAACTCAAGGTGATCATCCGCATCTGCAAGGAGGTCAAGGCATTCAAAAGCCCAACTGATTACATGAAGAAAGGCGACAATGTTCAACTGCCAGGATGGCTTAATTTTCGTTCGTTAAGAATACGCATAGGATACTGTATTCATTAACCCACAAAGATGCTTGACTTTTCCTCACCATAAAGCCATATTTAAGCTGCTAATGAGCAAATAGACGATAATTTGGTTCTGATGATTAAGGAGAATCTTATGAGAATCGCTGTGACAGATCAGGGGGTTGTCATTCCGAGAGATTGGTTTCCCGATGTCGATGAGGTCGATGTGGAAAAGACAAGGGATGCCGTTGTTGTGAGACCCAATCTTGCCCGTGATCCCATTCTAGAACTGGGAAAGAATCCTGTCGATTGTGGCATTTCTGATGGGTCAGAGCAGCATGATCACTACCTTTATGGGAGCAATTCGTGAGAAATATCTTTGTCGATACCGGTTTTATTATTGCTCTGGAATCGGTGACGGATCAAAACCACGAAAAGGCTTCACAACTATGGAGTGAGCTTCTTAAAGACTTACCGGTGATGGTTACGACAACATATGTCATTGGCGAGATAGTCACGTTCTTCAACAGTCGCAGTCGACACGCCAAGGCGGTAGAGATCGGTAACAGATTGATGAACAGCCGTTCGGTTCAGGTTATTCACATCGATAAAGGAATGTTTGACAAAGGCTGGCAGTATTTCCAACAGCATGCCGACAAGACCTATTCAATGGCGGACTGTATTTCTTTCATCGTAATGAAAGAGCAGGGGTGCGAGTCGGCTTTGTCTTTTGATAAACACTTCACTCAGGCAGGATTCAAAGTACTTCCCTGATTATTCCTTTATTTTTGAAGGAATCTCTGTCTCACACTCAAGACCTTGGAGAAGAGCGCCGGAGCAACTGGAATGCGGGTTATAAAGTTCGTTGCGGTATACATGCTTTTGATCGTTAATCTTCAATTATTACGGGCTGTTGTTTCCGTTGATTTGTAGATGCATGGGAGAATGGTTTCATTGATATTTGACAAAGCTCAGCCCTATTGATAACTGATTGAAAGGTGCAAGTGTGGGACAGCCTGATTATTTTTCTGAGGAGACTATTATTCTTCCCGGAACAAGGCATTCGGCGATTTTAATGGGTAACCGACACTTGAAGCCGTAAGCAATATCTGCTGGTGACATGCTTAGCGGCTGTTTATATTCTCTTGACCCCCCAAAGGCATCTGCTTATACTCGCGCCGTTTAAAAGCATATTTTTGCGAAAGACCCCAATTTCCACTATAAACTAAAAAGATACCTTCATCGGCTGCCTTTTGAAAGAATTTCAAAGGTGGCTGCATGAAAGGAATTACAAACTATTTGATTGACAGGAGGTGTCATGTTCAAGACCAGAATAACCGAGTTGCTGGGGATTCAATATCCGATTATCGGCGGAACCATGATGGACATTACGCTGGCTCCTTTCGTGGCGGCAATTTCAAATGCAGGCGCACTCGGCATTATCGCATCGGCAGTTTTTAAGGACCCGGAGAAACTTCGTCTGGAAATTCGAAAAACCAAAGAATTGACCGACAAGCCGTTTGCCGTGAATATCAATCTTTTCCCGCAGCTGATGCCGCCCGATAACCGGGCGTTTCTCGATGTGCTTTCCGCCGAGGGAGTAAAAATAGTCGAGACATCAGGCTATCAGGCGCCGGTAGATCTGGTGGCGCTTTTCAGGGAATACGGCATGACCTGGATTCACAAATGCGTCGGGGTGCGTTACGCCAGAAAA
>RPRI01000175.1 GCA_003818505.1 Desulfobacteraceae bacterium
AGATGTTCGAGTCCGGGAGATGCCGCGGCGAAAAAATTCTGTTCGCGGCCGGTTACGTGCCTTTTAACGCGTTTTAAAATGGATGAATCATTTATCTGATTTATCACGGTTTTTTGCCCTGATAAGGCCGGGCGCCTTATCATCGGATTCCATCTTGAACTGCAGCAGGACAATTGATGCAATCACCATAATGCCGCCCGCCATCTGTAAAGGTTCAAGAATTTCATTTAAAAAAAGATATGAGATGGCGGCCGCTGTTATCGGTTCAAGGGTTCCGGTTATGCTGGCGCGCGTTGAGCGGATAAGATTGATTCCTTCAAAATAAAAACCGAAAGGAACTACCGTCCCGAAGATTCCTATATAAATAATCAAACCCCATTCAAGCAATGAGCGTGTATGGAAAAAAGCCTCCAGGGGCGGATGGAGTATGTTCCATGTAATCGCGGCAAAAAACAGGGCGTAGAAAAGCACTGTTACAGGATCGTATTTCCTCATCCCATATTCGCCCTGGACGGAATACCAGGCAAAGGCGATAGCGGCGAAGAGGCCTGAGATTATTCCTGTCTTGTTCATTGAGAAGAGATTTAAGTTATAGGCTCCGACAACGAGGTAACAGCCTGTGATGGCGCCTGCGACCGACAGGATGGTTATAAAACACGGCTTCTCCTTTGCAAAGAGAAATGAATATATCGCGATAAAGGCCGGGGCGAGGTACTGGAGAAGAATGGCTGCGGCAACATTTATTTTGCTGATTGTAAAAAGGTATGTGAACTGCACTGCCGCCATGACAACTGCGCCGAAGAACAGGAAGTATAAGTAATCGCTTTTTTCTATCCGCATGAGGTCGCGGCGCCGGATAAAAAGCGCAATAAAAAGGAGCCCGGCCGATATTGTAAGGCGCAGCTGCACGAGCTGAAACGGCGTTACTCCCGAGTTGAACAGAAACTTGGAGGAAGATCCTGAAATAGCCCAGAGCATGGCTGCAATTATTACGTATATGTATCCCGTTCCGGGAGTTTTGATCTTTTCTGCTTGTTTCATAACAGTTACCTGTTATCAGCTAACAGTTGCCGGTTGAATGCTTGTCTTTGTAGCAGTTCATCTCCCGGCCGCTGATCCCCGACACCCTGACCACCAAATATTCACCTTTATGGGTTATGTCTTCTTTCTTCACCAGGCTGCACTCTCTTGCCGCAGGTAAAATCCCGTGCATCTTTTAATCCTGTCTGAAAAACCGTCCTTGTTTTTTGCGAAGCCATAATATATTTGAATATATGTTTTAGCAAGCATGTAAGGAATCTATCGGCATGGAAAAAGTTTTTTTCAGAAAAGCGGAATATGATTACAACGTTTTAAAGCCTCTTGTTTTTGAAATGATCGATTCCGCAGGAACTTTTTCGGTCGGGAAAGGAACGCGGGTTCTTATAAAACCGAACCTGCTTCTGCCGGCAAAGCCCGAAACCGCTGTTATCACCCATCCCCTGGTGGTTAAGGCTGCTGCGGAATACGTGCTTGAAAAAGGCGGAAGAGTTACGGTATCGGACAGCCCTGCAGTCGGCCTTTTCGGGAAAATATTAAAAGACGGCGGATACAGGAAGGCGTTTGAAGGCCTCGATGTGGAATTCAAGGAATTCAAGACATCTGTTGAGGTCAATATTGGGGAGCCGTTCGGATTTATCGATATGGCAAAAGATGCCCTTGAAGCTGATGCGGTCATAAATATCGCGAAATTAAAAACCCATGCCCAGATGTTATTAACGCTCGGGGTAAAAAACCTCTTCGGATGCATAGTCGGCCTGAAAAAACCGGAGTGGCATTTAAGAAGCGGGATAGACAGAGAAATGTTCGCAAGACTCCTTGTCAGCATCCACAGGGCGGTAAGCCCCCAGATGACTATTGTGGACGGAATACTCGGCATGGAAGGGCAGGGGCCGGGCAAAGGCGGCATTCCGCGAAAGATCGGTGTGCTTGCAGGAGGAAGCAGCGCTTTTGCCGTCGATGTCACGATCTGCAAAATGCTCGGGGCTGATCCTGATAGTCTTCCAACAAACAGGGCTGCAAAAGAGCTTGGATTGACAAGTTACGATGTTGAGATCACAGGCGATTATAAAGTGATTAATGATTTTCTCTTCCCGGTCCAAGACCCGGTCACGTTCGGGCCAAAGCCTGTGCACAGGATACTCCGGAGGCATCTTGTTCAAAGACCTGCGGCGGATAAAAAATTATGCAAGCTGTGCGGAGAATGCTGGAAATACTGTCCTGCAAAAGCGATTTTGCACGATAAGGAGAAGATATCTTTTGATTACGACAAATGCATCAGGTGCTACTGCTGTATCGAGATCTGCCCCGAAGGAGCGCTTAAGGCGGTTGAGACTTTCCCGGGGAAGATTATACGAAGGCTTTTGCTGTAATGACCACTGCGCAAGTATTTTACCATCTTCAGGAACTGATATGTTTCATAGCAATATAGATTGAAAAACAAGTAAATGTATAATAACTTGTCAATAATATTATATAAGGAATATAATAATATTCATAAAGATAAATGTATTGTTTTATGGAATTGGCGAACAAAGCATTTAATGATATAATAACCTATAAATAAAAATCTATATATTCACGATTTATTGCGCATTGCCGAAAAAGCAAAACTTGGACTTTCGGAAGAACAGAAAAATTTCCTCGACACCCTGTACCGAAACAGCGAGTACATTCAAAGCTGCTTTCAGTGGGAGTAGCGGGCGAATCATAATTAAAATTCCTTATGGCCGATGATTCCCCAGTTGCTTGCGGTTGGAAGATTCAAATCCCGCCTGCCAGCGGGGAAGTAAGCGGTAGGATTAACGACTTATCAGATGAAGGAGGAGGAAGTTATGTCAAAAATAAATATTAGGTGTCTGGTGACGGTTTTTTGCATGGCAACTATTTTGTTAACCGGTTTATCTGTTTTTGCCGCCCCGCCGGATAATTTCACGGCTACAATGGTCTCTTCGGGAATGGAAATGCCCATGGCAAAAATGGGAACCAAGAGCCTTGTAGAAAACCCGGGCATGAATGGCCTTGTGACTATTAGTCTCGCGGATTCAAAAAAGACCATTATGATGAACAGGGTCAGTAAGACTTACTACGAGCAGCCTATCCAAAACCAAGAGAAAAAACCGGATGTATACGATCCGGATATGGTGTTCGACAAAAAAAAGGTGGGAACAGATACGATTGATGGCCACCCATGCATCAAATATGATGCGGTCTTTTATCGGAAGAGCAATCCTGAAGAAAAGCACAAAGCAACAATATGGGAAGCGAAGGACCTCAAAGATTTCACTATTCAAACCGAAGTTGCAGTTCCGGCTAACCCTAACAATAAGGGATCCGGTGGTAAGATGATCATGAAGTTCAAAGATATCAGGTTAGGCGCGGCCACAGCCGCCATGTTTGATGTTCCGAGGGATTACAAGAAAGTAAACAGCGTGCAGGAAGTAATGGGTTTTGGTGGTATGGGAAATGTTAATGAAATGATCAAGAAAATGCAGAAAGGACAGCGCCCTCCAAAGCCATGACCGACATTATTCTGCGCGCCATAAATCTGACAAAGCGTTACAAAAACAGGTTGGCGGTCGATCATCTGAATATCGAGGTCAGACAGGGTGAGATATTCGGCTTTCTCGGCCCCAATGGCGCAGGGAAAAGCACAACTATCCGCATGATTCTGCGTCTCATATTCCCCACAGGAGGAGATGTCGAAATTTTCGGGGCATCCCTGAAAGAGGCCGGACACAGAGCTTTGGCGAATGTGGGCGCTGTTGTTGAGAAACCGGCCTTTTACGGCCACCTCTCAGCAATGCGCAATATGGAAATCCTCGGGGGACTGCAAAAGCCTGTAGGTCGCCGCAGAATCATGGAATATCTGGAACGGGTCGGTCTTGCGGAGAGAGCCTTTGATCCGGTTAAAACATATTCACACGGCATGAACCAGCGCCTCGGACTTGCCCTTATCCTGCTGAAAGAGCCGCCGCTCATCATTCTTGATGAACCCACTACCGGCCTTGATCCGCAGGGAATGAAAGAGGTGCGGGAGCTTATACTGGAATTATCCCGCGAACGCGGGGTAACGGTCTTATTATCCTCCCACCTGCTCTATGAGGTTGAGATGATCGCAACCCGGATGGCCATAATTCATCATGGCAGGCTTCGCGTGGGAGGCAGCGTCCATGACCTTCTGAAACAGGGGCCGTCTGAAGTGCTGATCAAAACAGACCGCCCCGCCGAAGCCCTGCAATTTCTTAAAACAATTGACACTTACAGCTCCGCGAGAATTCAGGTTGACGGCGGCAGCATCAATATTGAGCTGGATCAGGAACGCATACCGGAGCTTAACAGGCAGCTTGTTAGTGCCGGCTTCAATGTCGGCGCCCTTGTGCCGCAGCGGACTCTTGAGACCTATTTCCTTAACTTGATCGAGGGGCGCGAAGGAGCAGACAACCCATGATTCGTCTGATATGGTTTGAACTGATCAAAACCTTTACCCGATGGCGAACCTATATCGGCTTTATCGCGTTTGGCATCATCGTTCCCCTGGTAGTGACCGGTCTGAAACTGGGCGGGCAGGATTCCTTTAAAAGGCATCTCTTTTCCCTCCTCCAGAATGACTTCATCATCGGCGGGAACGTGCTCAACGGATGGTTTTTCGGCTTCTTCTTCATGGGCGCCCTCTGGGTGCATGTGCCTGTCGTTCTGACCATTGTTGCCGGAGACCAGATCGCAGGTGAAGGGAATGCGGGAACTTTCCGTTTTCTCCTCACCCACTCGGTTTCAAGAACCAGAATCATTACGGCCAAGTTTATCGTCACGCTTATTTATACTGCCGTTATGGTGCTTTTTATCGGTGGGCTGACCATAGGCCTCTCCCTTTGCGCTTTCGGCGGTGGTGATCTGCTTGTCGTCCGCAAGGGCATCCTCGTCATTCAGGAAGCCCGGCTGCCGTATCTCTTTCTGCTGGCCTACGGATTGGCCACCCTTTCGATGTTCGTCGTCTCTTCGCTCTGTTTTCTCTTCTCCGCTTTCACAGACAACCCGATCGGACCCATAATCGCAACCATGGCGGTCATCATTGTAAGTATTATTATAATTTCTCTGCCGTTTGATCTCTTCCAGGCTGTCCGTCCCTATCTCTTTGTAAACTATTTTGACGCCTGGCAAAAAGTCTTTGATGATCCGGTTCCCTGGGATATCATAAGCATGAACATCGCCATCCTTGCCGGCTTTATGATCACTTTTTTTCTTGCGGCAGTTGTTTATTTTTCCAGAAAGGATATTCTTTCGTAGATGAAGCGCGCCATTAAGGTTAAAGCATTATTTATTATTTTATTATTGATCCTGTTCATTTCTATACCGGTATCGGCCCAGGAAAAGTCGGAAGCTAAGCCGGAATCGAGTCCTCAGCAGGTCTTTCAAGCGATCATAAGACCATATCAGAATCTGAGCGATTACACCGTAAAGATTCAGGCTAAAGTAATGATACCGGGTTTCAGAATGCCCGATTTTGCTGCTGATCTCTATTTCAAGAAGCCGGACAAGCTTCACATCGAAACGAAAAGTTTTGCGCCGATTCCCCGCAACAGCGGTTTTTTCGATCCTTTCCAGTTTGATCCGGGGAAGAACCGGATCACCTTCACACAGGCTGTGACGCTGGACGGCATGCAGGCAGAGTTATACAAAGTGGAGCCCGGAGAAAGCGAAACCCGCGTAAGGTTTTACAATGTATGGGTCGGGGGGAACCCTAAGCGGATACTGCAAGTGGAAAACCATTCGTTCAAAGGGACAAAGGCCCTGATGAAACTGACATATAAGAATGTAGAGCAGAGGGCTGAAAACTGGCTGATGCCCGAAAAAGCCCATATACATCTTACCTTTCCGGAGGGGATGCAAAGCCATGATAATTCGTCCTTTTTAATAAAAGACAACCCTGTTGCCGCGGGAAGGGGCAAACCTGAAGAGATGCAGGGAGAAGGCGACATTTATATTTCCTACAGTGATTGGCGCATCAATACCGGCCTTGATGACAGTCTGTTTCAATCAATATTGAAAAGCGCATCCTCGACCCATTGAACCCTATCCCTATGTAAACTCATGAAATGGAAATACACTTGACAGCACCCAAATAATAATGATAATGGGGATTGTAATCACCATATTTTAATAAAAATGGGTATTATTATGATCAGGCGCACCATTCAGGACACAATTGAGCAATCCCTGTTCAAGGGGAAGGCAATCATCATCTACGGCGCCAGGCAGGTGGGCAAAACCACGCTGATCAGGGCGATTCAGCAGGGAACATCCGTATCTTCAATATACCTCAACTGTGATGAGCCTGACATACGCAGAGCGCTTACAGACAAAACATCGACCGAGCTTAAGATGCTTATCGGAAACAACCGGCTTGTGCTGATTGACGAGGCGCAGCGGGTCGGCACGATCGGACTGGCCATCAAACTTTTAACCGATACTGCCCCGGATATTCAGGTGATTGCCACCGGATCATCCGCATTCGAGCTTTCCAGCCGGATGGAGGAACCGTTGACCGGCAGAAAGCGGGAATTCAGACTCTATCCTTTTTCGCTGACCGAACTTGGGCAGATATATTCGCCCTTAGAGATCGGACGCATCGTGGAACGCTGCCTGATATTCGGTTTCTATCCGGAAATAATCAACGCTCCTGAGACGGCTGCAACGGCCCTGCGTGAGATTGCCGGAAGTTATCTTTATAAGGATATCCTTGCATTGCAGCAAATACGAAATTCAGAAGCGCTGGAGCGGCTGGTGCAGTCTGTTGCTCTTCAAATCGGCAATGAGGTTTCCTATAATGAGCTTGCCCAGCAGGTAGGAGTTGATAAAAAGACTATCGAAAGCTACCTTCGCATACTGGAACAATCGTTCATCATCTTCCGTCTGGGGTCATTCAGCAGAAACCCGCGAAATGAGATGAAGAAATCCCGCAAGATATATTTTGTGGATACCGGCGTCCGGAATGCGGTCATTAACAATCTCAATCCTCCTGACCTGCGGAGTGATTTGGGCGGCCTGTGGGAAAATTTCGTCATATCTGAGCGGATGAAACGAAACCACAACCAGCGTCTGTTCCCTAACTGCTATTTCTGGCGCAGTCACCAGAAGCAGGAGATTGACTACCTGGAAGAGCTTAACGGGGAATTGAGGGGATATGAAATCAAGTGGCACGGGAAGAGGTTCAAGATTCCTGCCGGATTCAGCGCAGCCTATCCTGACTGTCTGGTCAGCCTTATAAATCGTGAAAATATGACAGAGTTTGTGACAGAGCAGAATTCAGGTAAGAGTTGACTACAACCCCTTTTTCCTTTTCGCCCTCCTGAAAGTCCGCCAGCGGCACGTCCGCCAATTAGTGTGGCGGATATGGCGGAGAACCCTCGAATCCTCGACCACTTGAACCCTTTTACACTTTTACCGCTTTGTGCCTCTGTGCCTTTGCCCCTTTGACCCTCAAAAACAATTGACAAATCAATTGTTTTGCTGTTATTGAATCCGTATTTCGCGTTTCAAAAGTCCCATCAAGTTTTTTGGCATCCTTGACGATTTACATTGAAGTAATAGTTAAAGGGAGCGTTCATGTCCGACACAATCTTCATGATTCATGGAATGTGGGGCGGAGCCTGGTACTGGGAAAAGTTCCGGAGTGTCTTTGAAGCCAAAGGCTACCGGTGTGTCGCCGTCACATTGCCCTATCACGATATGGACCCCAAAGGAATTCCCGACCCGCGTCTTGGTACAACTAGTCTTCTCGACTACGCCGAATTTCTCGAAAAAGAAATCGCTAAACTTGGCGTAAAGCCGATTATAATGGGCCATTCCATGGGAGGATTGCTTGCCCAGATCCTTGGCGCCCGCTCACTCGCCAAATCCCTTGTACTGCTTACCCCTGCCTCACCATCCGGCATCATAGCCCTTGAACCCTCCGTGATAAAAAGTTTCTGGAGCGTCATGTCAACCTGGGGTTTCTGGCGAAAACCTATGCGCCAGACATTTGGCGAAGCTACCTACTCAATGCTGAATTTGCTGCCGGAAAAAGAGCAGAAAGAGACCTATGGCAAGTTTGTCTATGAATCCGGGAGGGCGGCGTTTGAGATTGGCTACTGGCTGCTTGATTCAAACAAAGCGTCAAAAGTTGACGAGTCCAAGGTAACCTGCCCTGTGCTGGTTGTTGCTGGCGCCGAGGACCGCATCACCCCTGCATCGGTCGTTCGCAAGGTTGCAAATAAATACAAGGGTGCAACCTATAAAGAATTCAAGAATCATGCCCACTGGATCATGGCCGAGCCTGGATGGCAGGATGTCGCAGAGTATATCGGCGGCTGGCTTACCCAACAGCGGGCCGATTAATGTTCACAGCCCCTTTGATGGGGCTTCGAGGGCAACACAGAGGAAAGTTTTTAAAAGGTAAGTTTAAATAATGAGATCGTTCTTTTATTTTACAGGAGGCGGAGAAACTTCATAAGTGAAGGATGTACTTAACGCGGCTTAGCGGACGGACGCGGGTGGGTATGGGCGGAAGAACAGAAACTGAACTATAAAATATGGGCAACTTATATATTGATGAACGTCCCCAAGTCACCCCCGAATCATGCCCACTGGATCATGGCCGAGCCTGGATGGCAGGAGGTTGCAGAGTATATCAGCGGCTGGCTTACTCAACAGCGGGCTGATTGACGTTCTCAGTCCCCTTGACGGGGTTTTCTTGTTTTAAGGGTGTTTTAAATTATGGCGGAACAATTCTCTGTCGAGCAGATTGCAGGTAAAATATACTTTATTCGAAGTACAAAGGTGATGCTGGATAGGGATCTTGCAGAGCTTTATGGAGTTGAAACAAGACGTTTAAAGGAACAGGTGCGAAGAAATATTGAAAGATTTCCGGACGATTTCATGTTTGAACTGACTCAGGAGGAATTAAAAAATTGGAGATCGCAATTTGCGACCTCCAATCAGGATGTAATGGGATTGCGTGTGAAACCCTTTGCTTTTTCAGAACATGGCATACTGATGCTTTCTTCCGTATTAAAAAGTGAAAGGGCCATTCAGGTAAACATTCAAATAATGAGAATATTTACAAAGCTCCGCCGAGCATTGCTCGACAATGAAGATTTCAGGAGGGAGCTTGATGAATTTAAGCAGATCACAGAGGATAGGTTCCAGATTGTTTTTGAAACGCTGGATCAGTTATTGGTGATAGAGAGTAAGCCGAGGAAGAAAATAGGATTTACGGTCAAGGAAAAGATTCGTGAATATGGGAAAAAACGATAAACCTGGAAAACAGAGAACCATCCCAGGAAAAGCCAGCAGCAGTCAGGAATGCAAATTTAAATATCCTTATTCTCCTGAAACCTCTTTCCTGTCTTTAATATTTAGGCGCTTATGGAATCTTTAATCCCGATTATTGAGAAAAAGATTTTATTGATCCGCGAAAAGAAAGTGATGTTGGATAGAGATCTTGCAGGACTCTATGGAGTGGAGACAAGAGTTTTAAATCAAGCGGTTCAAAGGAATATCAGGCGGTTTCCAGATGACTTCATGTTTGCATTGACCAGAGAGGAGATAATGAGGATATCACAAATTGTGACATCCTCTGATATCAAATTTTCCAAAAGAGTTCATGCTTTTACCAAAATTACCCTCTGTCCCGAACAAAAAAATTGGCTTCATCATAAAAGAGAAGCAGGCGGATTATTCCCCTTCCCTTTGGCGGGGCTTTGAGAAAATCGTAGCGGAGAGTTTTTAGAAGGTAAGTTTAAATAATGAAATCGTTCTTTTATTTTACAGGAGGCGGAGAAACTTCATAAGTGAAGGATGTACTTAACTCGGCTTAGCGGCCGGACGCGGGTGGGTATGGGCAGTAGAGCAAAAACTGAGCTATAAAATATGATCAACTTATAAATTGATGAACGTTATATAGTAAAGCAGAAGTAGAATATACTTCCCACTGTAGTAAAAAGAAAATATATTATCGCGTAGATAAAAAAACAACCTCCTAGTAGCATAGAGTTGGGCAAACTCAAAATAAAATG
>RPRI01000176.1 GCA_003818505.1 Desulfobacteraceae bacterium
CATAGTCACGGCATCTTCCACCCGTTCATACACCGGATCATAGCCGCCCTTCTTGAGCGCAAGGATCATCAACAGGGCATCATCTTCCGAGTCTTCAACCATTAATAACCGAAGTGGCTTTTTCATCTTCTTATTCCTATTCTATACCAATGGAGGCGGTTCATTCCAGACCAGCCAGTAAAGCCCAAGGTACTTCATGGACTCCACGAACTGATCAAATTCGACGGGCTTGCGTATATAACTGTTGGCGCCCAGACTGTATCCTTTGATCACATCCTGCTGTTCTGCCGATGAGGTAAGAATAACTACTGGAATCAGTTTGGTAGTCTCATTCTGACGAATGCGTTTCAAAACCTCCAATCCGTCTATTTTGGGCAATTTCAGATCCAGCAGGACAACAACCGGCATATCTTTCACGTCCCGGCCGGCATACATCCCCGTTCCGAACATGTAATCGAGGGCCTCAACACCGTCATTGGCCACGATCACCTTATTGGCTATATTGTTCTTTTCAAACGCCATTTTCGTCAGTTCCACATCATCGGGATTATCCTCCACCAACAGAATAGCTTTGTCTTTCATTTTCAATACCTCCTTAAAGGATTACAGCGATGGTGAGACAAGATTACGGCGATTAAGACATCGTTGTAATCGTCTTTTTTTTCTTTGTAATCATATTTCATACCATTAGCCTTCTAACTTCACAGCTTCTATTGCCAAAATTAACAAGGAGCCCAACTTTTATATTGGACGCTTTCAAATAAGAGATTATCTGACTTTCAAATATTTTTGGCATCTTGCCTTCCACGGCTTTCAATTCAACTATTACTGTATTTTCTATTAAAAGATCTGCCCTGAATTTTCCCACAGGCTGTTCATCGTATTTGACAACAAACTCTGTTTCTGCAGTAAATGCTAATTGACGTTTCTCTAAGGCAATTTTTAAAGCATTCATATAAATTCGTTCGACAAATCCTGGCCCTAGTTCATTATGAACATTATAGCATGCTTCAATAATCTTGCCTGTTAAAGGGTCCCTATCCGCAGTAGTATCGTTGTAATCACTTTTCTTAATATCTGTAATCATCTCCTCATCTCCGTAATCCTTTGTTTAATCGCTGTAACCGTTTTTTTATCTCTGTAATCGATTTTACTAATCGCTGTAATCTTTCTTCACGCGGGTAGCGTAAAGTAGAATGTCGCCCCCTTTCCGACCTCTCCTTCTGCCCAGACTCGACCCTCGTGACGATGCATGATCCGCTGAACTGTCGCCAGGCCAATCCCCGTCCCCGGAAAGTCACTGGTTGTATGGAGGCGCTGAAAAGCGCCAAACAGCTTATCCCCATAAGCCATATCAAACCCCGCACCGTTGTCTCGAATAAAACAGGCAATCTCTCCATCCATGACAGTCGTGCCAAACTCGATTTTGGGATGCGCTTCCTTGCCCGTGAACTTCCAGGCATTTCCTATCAGGTTTTCCATGGCAATCTGCATCAGATAGGGATCACCTTGAATTATAACCCCATCCTGGACGGTAACATCAACAGATCTATCGGGATTGTCCATCTGATGCGTCTTCGTAATCTTCCGGATCATATTGCTCAAATTAACATCTCGACGTTTAAATTCGGCCTGGGTTATCCTTGAAAGCTTCAGCATGTCGTCGATCAGCCTGCCCATATGTTGTGTAGCCTTGCGGACACGTTCCAGGTATGTCTTCCCCTTTTCGTTCAGATTGTCTCCATACTTTTCAAGCAGGGCCTGACTGAATCCGTCGATGCTTCTTAAGGGCGCCCGCAGGTCGTGAGAAACTGAGTAGGAGAAGGCCACCAGTTCCTTGTTTGCGTCGTTCAACTGTGCGGTGCGGTCCATTACACGCTGCTCCAGTTCGGCGTTGAGTTTAATGATCTCTTTTTCGGCTTTCTTGCGGCGGATCGCTTCCACAAAGGCAATGCTGATCGTTTCCATATCGTACTGATGTTCTGCCGTGAAGCCTGATTCACGATTGGCTATCGCAATCATGCCGATCACTTTACCTTGATCTTTGAGAGGAACGCCAAGAAACGAGGTAAGAGGGGGATGGCCTTCGGGAATGCCGACACGGTCGGGACAGGAAACAGGGTCGTTGACAATGAGTGACTGCTCTTTGAGGATAACCTGGCCCCAAATCCCGAGTATAACCATATCCTTGATCAACACATTAGCTTTTGTTTCGGGCATACGGCAGGTTTCCCAGCCCGGATCGCTCAACGCGGTTGTCGTAAAGAAGCCCGCCGGGGTGATCTCGCCGATGAAGCCGAATTTGCTGCCGGTTAGTTCCTGCGCTACTTTCAGACAGGTCTTGGCAACCGCTTCCTCGCTTTCTGCTATCATCGTTTCGTAAAAGACTCTATTGATGGCCGCCAATACTTTGCTCTGCCGCTGAACCTGCTTTTCCGCCTGATTGCGGTCGGTGATGTCGATACAGGCGCCCACCCACTCCCGAACACTTCCGTCCTCATCAAGCAAAGGAACACCGCGGGCCAAGTAGTCCCGATACACGCCGTCGTACCGCCGCAGACGGTATTCGGTTTCATAGAGACTTTTTTCCGTAACAGCCTTTTTCCATATCTTATCGACATGGTTGAGGTCGTCCGGATGAATATCTTCGATCCACCCGAAGCCCTTGATCTCTTCATAGCCGCGGCCGGTATATTGGCTCCAGGAAGGATTGTCTTCCACAATCTCTCCTTTATCGTTTGTCGTCCATGCCAACTGCATGGTCATGTCAATATAGGTCTTGTGGCGCTCATAGCCTGCGCGTATTATTTTCTCTGCCTGCAACTGCTCTCGGATCTGCTGAGTCGTCACCTGCTTTCTGGAATAGGCGAGAAATAAAACGACGGACAGAAACAGCAGAAAAGTAATCGCCGTAACCTGGATGTAATATGCTGACGCTGACAGGAGAATGCTGCGTTTATCCCGTCCCACGAATACGGTCCAGCCGATATTGCCTACCGGGGCAAATGAGACGTAACGTTTGCTCCCTTTGAGGTCGGGGTCGTCTGCAGCGAAAGTATTAATATTTGCGGCCATCGCCTTGTTCATGCCGGATTGAAATGGATAATATTTTATCTCTTTTTCAACATGATGCCGACTGCAATATACGGTCTGGCCTTTCCGGTCGGAGATAGAGATACTCGTGCTAGGATCAACGGGTATTTGCTTGAAGAAGTCGTTCAAGCTGACCGTCCGCTGGGTATTCGTCAGGATGCCGATCACTTCTTCTTTTTCATCAAAAAATGGGATGCTGATTTGGACGGCGAGATCCTTTTCTCTGACAACCCTCAAGACCACATCTGATATACTTGGCTTCCATTCTTTACTGACATTCTTGTACCAATCCCGATAAGCAAAGTTCTGCCCTATCACCTCCGGACGCTCGGGATAAGCGGTCCAGAGTGTGCCCTGTTTGTCAGTAATGATCAGGATATCAATGCCGGGATCGCTTTTTGCCAGGCTGATCAGATGCACCGTTGCTTTTTCGACGTCTTTATCCCTGACGGCCTTGAGCAGGAGCGGTCGATGACTGTAAGACTCCATTACAGCGACGACCCGTTTGAAACGTTGATCCAGAATCAGGGAAAGGAGATTTGCGTCTGACCTGTCCTCTTTTAAGATCCGCTCCGTGCGGGTCGTAAGATGTCGATAGCATATGAAGAAAGTTACGGTAGAGAGTATAACTAAGGTCAAGACGATAACCAGGGAGAAATATCGGCGTTCCATAAACCAGGAATAGGTTGCAGTATCCTTCTCAGGCATTCTATTTTCCTTTTTCCTTTCTCCCTGGTTATCCTTCATGGACAACCACCGGACCTTCAGGGCTGCCGATGTGGTGAAATAATAATACTTTGTATATACAACAAGTTAGAATTATGGGGGGGGGGTAGCTTTTGTCGCTTTTTGGAATGGGTTTACACCGGGCATATCCTCGATTCCCCTAAACATTGACCCACCTCTCTGATGACTAATGTTGATGGAAAATTATGGGAATATGACAATCGGACAAGTTCTCAGAATAAGTTAAATGATAAACTCAATTATTTGTATTTTTATTATAAAAATATCATAAAGTCAAGGTTGTTATGAGTACAGTCAGATGTTTTACCATTTGAAATCAAGCATTTTCATCAATGGAGATTTTTTACTGCTTTCAGGAAGCACACTGTAACAGCGGTTTCGGTAATATTGTGGTTCCAGCAGCAAGCTACGGGGGATCTTCTACCGTAAGTAACAGCATCTATTTTCAATTCGCTTCACTATTTCCGCTGCAAGCAGTGATGAATGCCCTCGCTGTTTTTGGTTCACAAAAGGATTCTTGATGCGCTTTGATTTTTTCGGAAGCTTATAAACAGATGTCCGAAGCTTTGAGAACAGGCTACTTTTCTATTCCCACTCTTGCCTGCACACCATTCTGAAAATAGTGTTTTGTCTCTTTCATTTCAGTGACGAGATCGGCTTTTTCGATCACCTGCGGGGCTGCGTCCCTGCCGGTTATCACAAGCTCGGTATTTTCCGGTTTTGAAGAAATAATATCAAGAAGATCATTTACGGATATCAGTCCGCATTTAACCGCTATGTTTGCTTCTTCGAGTATTATGATATCATAATCCCGCAAGGCCATCAGGGACTTTACCTTTTCAATCCCTGTCCAGGCGGCTTCCATGTCCTCTTTTGAAGGTTTTCCTTTTATGAATCGCCCGAGGCCTAACTGCTCCACGGTGATCAGATCGGAGAATCTTATAAGGGCTTTTATTTCGCTGTAATCTCCAATCTTTATGAACTGGGCGATATAAACCTTTAAACCTGCTCCTGCTGCTCTTATGGAAAGACCTAACGCTGCCGTTGTTTTGCCTTTGCCGTCTCCGGTATAAACCTGAACGTAACCTTTCATTTCATTTATTAATCCTCATTCCTGACGAAACCGTCATTCTTCAATTTTTCTCAGGATGTCGTTCGCCGAACATTCATTTTCAAGCATCACCTTCACCGTGCTTCCCGACCTTGCCGCCGATACTTCATTGCCTTCCGTATCCAGAATACGCTTTATGGTATCCCGCTTAACCGGTCCATTTTTCCTGAGAATATCAACAGGATCATTTAAAAAGAATCTATTACGGACAACGAGGAGTGCGAGATTCCCGTTCTCAACACCGGTCACTTTCCCGATAAATGTTCTTTCAGTAGCAGGTTTAATGTCCATGTAATTCGGAACGATTTCTTCCGGATTCCCCAGATAGAACCCTGTGCAGTAGCCCCTGTTGCTTATTCTTGAAAGTTCTTCTATCCATTCGCTTTTCACCATATATCCCGAAGGCGATTCATACCAGGAGTCGATGGCCTCCCTGTAGGTTTTGACCGCTGAGGCGAGATAGTTGATGCCCTTCATGCGACCCTCGATTTTAAGGGATGTTATTCCGGCGTTTATCATCTCCGGGATATGTCCTATCATGCAAAGGTCTCTTGAATTGAATATGTAGGTACCCCGACCGTCTTCATCTACCGGCATATACCGACCTGGTCTTGTCTCTTCGACCACGGAATATTTGAACCTGCACGGCTGGCAGCATTCGCCCCTGTTGCTGTCTCGGTTTTCCATGAAATTGCTTAAAAGACATCGTCCGGAGTAGGAGATGCACATCGCGCCGTGAACGAATGCCTCGATTTCGATATTCCCTAGGGAAGCGATCTCCTGAATCTCATTTAAGGAGAGCTCTCTTGCGGTATTTATTCTTGTTACACCCATCTCTTTCCAGAACAGGGCGGCCCTGTAATTTGTGGTGTTGGCCTGTGTGCTGAGATGCAAGGGCATGCTTGGCATTACCCTGCGGGCTTCCGCCAGTATGCCGGGGTCTGCGATGATCACGGCATCAGGGGCCATCCCGGCAAGGCATTTCAGGTAGTCCGATATGGCCTCCTGTTCGCTGTTTCTCGAAAATATGTTGCATGCCACGTATACTTTTACACCCGCTTTACGGGCAAAAAGGAGCGCTTTTTCAAGCTCTTCATGGGTGAAATTTTCAGAAAAGTTTCTTAAAGAATAATCTTTTCCGGCAAGATAGACCGCATCTGTGCCGTAGTGCACCGCGATTTCAAGTTTTTCAAAATTGCCCGCAGGCGCGAGAAGTTCGATTTTACCTTCCGGTCTCCTGTCCAAAAATAATAGTCTCCTTTGGATTTATGATGGACTCGTAAAAAGCAATTTTATGCCGCTTTGCGGCAATCTATATTCGACGAACTCGTTTGAAGTCTTAATATGCTCACTTAACCTCAAATTCGTTCGCATATGACTTTTTTAAAGTCCATCATATTTGAATTCCCATGCAGCCGGATAGCTGGCATAAACCATTAAACATGTCAATTCAAATGCAATGGTCTTATCTGGTATCCGACCACGCCGCCAGTTCGCCTAAAGCCGTGGAGGCCGTCAGGTAGGGTTCCCTGTATTTAACCGCCAGCGCCCGGACAGCAGCCAGCAATTCGGCGGAACCCGTGGCTTTGATCTCGCGGGCCGGCGGCAGGTGCGAGACATGTCCCCACATGTGCTCTATGGTATTTTTCAGATTTCCGGTTGAAGGAGGTTCACGGAGTAATTCGGCAAGTCTTGATGCCAGTTCTCCGAATCCTTCCGTTTTTCTGATTTTTGATACTTCTTTCCCGATGGTTTTGTATATACCGGGGCTTCGGGCCATAACCGAATACTTGTGCTGGGCCCACAGCTCACTGGTCTTTCGCGGTAAAGGGATTCTTCCGCGCGGCCGCTCTTTGTATTTATTTTCAAGAATGGCGAACTGCTCCCCGGGAGGGTTTATGTAAGCTGACGGCCAGTTGCCGTTATTGGATGTCAGTGACAGGGGAGAATGATCCCTGATTCCCCTGAGGTTCATTTCGGAGACGAGAAGAGCGTGGCGACTGCCAAGCGCCCATTCGTAACCTTTCCAGCGAATCGTTTCGGGATGTTTTGAATAACCTTTCCTGTTGTTGAGAATGATCGATACGATTCCATGCAGTTCGCGATGTTCTCCTAGAAGACTCAGGTTATTCAGATACCCGGGATCTATATCCCATATTCGCATGCTTTAAACATCCATTGCATATGATAAATTAAAGATGTCCGGATTAACGACAGCTGGCATCAAGCCCCGGTAATGTCATTCTCTCTTTTTCCTGAATTGAGCGATTTGTCTTGAGATTGCTACAAGGGAACCTTTCTCGTCCCAGATCTCCCCGTCCGATTCAAGAAGACCGCACGTGATAAAGCGTGTGCGGAAAAAACATTTAAGCCACCTGGTTTCTGGTATATTCCTTATATTTACCGTTAATTCTATGGTGGGCACCCATTCGATCACCCCCTGGCTTGCAAGCACAGGAGGCGGAAATGAATCCGCCATCAGGAGGACCGAAAAGATATCGTATGGCCTGTTCTCCCTGAATGTAATCCATCCCTTCTGCTCCGATTTATCAGACAGGGAACCAGTCATCCAGCCCGCACACACAGGATCCAGCCGCAGGTCTATATTGTCGAAGAGGGTGAATTTCGGAATTACCGGGATCCGGATGCATTCTTCGAGGGGAGCGATATCAGGCATTTTTGTTTCATATCTTTCGATAAAGCATCCGTTTTTCTTATCCGCAAAAGTCCCGATAAAGCGGACTTTTTCTTTTCCATCCTGGAGCAGCCTGGACTGAAACCGGTTGAACTGTATCGACCTGGAAATTTCTTCCACTTGTAAATCGGCCTCTCCGGGAGTGCACCGGGAAATATAATTGGCTGTCAGGATCGGAGTTGAACTCTTATCGCTGTGCTGCAGGGCGGCATTTGCCATAATAGCCATGAGATATCCGCCGTTGGGGTTTCCGTTGATGGACCAGTTTTCTGCAACATTGCCTTTGAAAATAAACTCTTCTTTTTGCGCGAGGGAGATATCCCTGTCAAAAATATGTGTATCCCCGCATTTTTCATGTTCCATGATCAATCACCTTATATTACAACTCCTCATCGGAGACTGTTGTTAAGTAAAATCCTGATATTTCTTATTGATAGCATCTTTAGCCGGATTGTCAAGCATGACAGTAGAATACCCGGATACAGTTGCTCCTAAAGTTTTTAATAAAATTTGCCGATAATATGTAATGAGATAAATCATTAATTTTGGAGGTCGTCATGATATCTTCAGTATATAATAATATTTCCGCTCTGTTTGCTTTCGGGACCAAGATGGGTGTGAATGCCGGTAACCTTGCCAATGTCAATACGGATGAATTTAAAAAAAGCAGGGCGGATATAGTTGAAACATCTCATGGAAGTGTAGAAGCCAGGATAAACAGGGTGGATACACCCGGTCAGTTATATTCAGAACCGGGAGATCCGGAAATCAGACAGATGTCCAATGTTGATATCGCGGAAGAGGTAGTGCAAACCATTCCAATCAGGCATGGATATGAGGCAAACCTGAAGATGATTTCGGTATATGACGAATTGCTTGGAAGTGTAATAAACATTGTTAAATAAAGGTGGATCATCTCCAATTTGGTTGATGATCCTATGAGGATTCGAGGGGTCAGGTGAAAAAACCGCTTATAACGAAAAACGTTTCTGGAGAAGAACTATAAAGGTTTATTCCTTTCAGCTTTTAACATTTTATCATGTCATATTATTTCGATTTTTTCATATTCCAGTAAAGTTACATCTTCAAGACCCGGATAGCTGCTGCCATTTTCAGCGGCACATATAAAGCGCAGAACCAGGTAAATAACTCCTGCAAATATTCCGATTGCCGACCCATATAAAAATATCAACCCCATAAATATTCACCTCCTCCGATTTCCCGTGTTGTAATTCATCCCGTTACTCTTATTATCGGTATCAAATATATATAACTTTAGAATCTAAATAGCTCTGGGCCGCGAGGATCAGAACCGAATGTCGGTGACTCTGCCTATTCGGAAGTAAAGCAATATGGATGCCAAAGATGCAACTATTTTGTGTCTATACGAAAATAAATTCCGGATACCGGACCGTTTTAAAATCCTAAAATCGGCAATATTGAGTAATCTAAATAATATCAAAGTATTATTATAAGATATATACGTATAGTTTGTCGTACGGGAAATCACGCAAATTGACGATGAGATCACTGAACAGGGCATTTACCTGACACCCGGACCTAAAGAAAGGGCAGTTTCTGTATGGGAATTTTTCAGATAGTAAAAATTATTAATAGGCAGAAAGTTGCCGGGTGACTTAAAATTTGACACTATTTCCTGCGCCCGATGATTACCCGCTGCCTTTAACGGGTAGCATAAATTGCAGCCGGACCGGCTGGGATTATCGGAATGCGGTTATCGGATGTAAAACAGATAATTTGCCTCTTTAATGCGGGAGTAAATACGGGAGCAACCCTATGGCTTTGTAAATCTGTTCGATTTCATACAATATCCTTTGACAATGACCCGTTAAAACGTAAATAAAATACAAACTGTTGCGCATGATATAGTTTTTTATAAATTTCCTGCAGCGTAAGTTTCCGGATAGAAAAGATGAACAGGATATGCGATAATCTCTTACTCCAATAGGTGACAATACCAAACCGGACAGATCGTGTGATGTAAACCCGGACAGTTTACTTGCTTCTGACAAGGAAAATGCGAAACTTTACAAATTTGACGATATAGATGAAAATCAGTTGCAGTTTAAGAAGGAGGTGTTGTGTGAATCGGGTTTTATTAAAAGACAGTGAAAAATACGGCGGCAAGTATGTGGCTACGAAATCTTTTAAAGACAGAAATGTCTTCAGCTACGGAAGAGAACCGGTCAAGGTCTTTAACGAGGCAAGAGAGAAGGGTGTAAAGGAACCCGTGGTTTTTTATGTTCCCAAGAAAGGTATGGTGCAAATCTTCTGATACCGTTGCATTTTCCCATACAACAAAGTTTGAGATATATCACCCCTTCTCTTTCAAGCTCGCATATACGATCAAAGACACCCCTATAGACTTCATGCCGAACTTGCACGTCCTTCTTCTTGGAGTGA
>RPRI01000177.1 GCA_003818505.1 Desulfobacteraceae bacterium
CAAGATCCGTTCGGTGCTTGATCCGAATCAAATCATGAATCCGGGAAACTGGGAAAAATGATAAAAGGACGCGGTTATGCTTAATGAAGAGATACTGCACAGGTGTTTTCGCTGCGGTTACTGCAAGATGCCTTCAAATTATACCGATTTGAACTGCCCTTCCTATCTTGCTTTTCGTTTTGAAACCTACTCGCCCGGAGGACGTATGTGGCTGCTCCGAGCCTGGCTTGACGGAAAAATTCAGCTCAGCAAAAGATTTGCCGAAATCATGTTCTCCTGCACCGCGTGCGGCAACTGCACCGAACATTGCCCTTTTCCCGGTTTTAAAAACCTGCTGCTTGAGACTTTTACGGCGGCCAAGGGAGCTTTCCTTGATGAGGGCAACGTTCCTTCCGGGGTGAGGGATTATCTGACCAGGATGCAGCTTCATGGCAATCCCTACGGCATGGCGGCCAAAAAACGCGCATACTGGGCCAATGAGTCGGGGATTGCGCCCTTTGCCGGCCAGGAATATCTCTTCTTTGCGGGCGATGAAGGCTCCTACGATACCCGCGGCCAGGAGATAGCGCGTTCCGCGGCCAAACTGCTTTCAAAGGCCGGCATCTCTTTCGGCATTTTAACCGGGGGTGAAAATTCCGACGGTAATGACGTCAGGGCATCTGGTGAAACCCTTCTTTTTGAAGAGCTTGCAAAAAAAAATACGGATCTTTTTAATAAAAACAACGTAAAAAAGATCATTACCCTCTCTCCCCACAGCTTTAATACTTTCAAAAAGGATTATCCTTTACTGGGCGGAAATTATCAGGTGTTTCATTACACTCAGGTTCTCGCATTCAATATGGGAAAACTGAAATTTTGTGAAAACCCCGAACCCGTACTGGCGACCTACCATGATCCGTGTTACCTCGGCCGCCACAACATGGATTACTACTCGCCCAGGATGATCCTCTCTGCCGTTCCGGGGCTTAAGATCGTAGAAATGGACCGGAATAAACAAAATGCCCTGTGTTGCGGAGGCGGGGGCGGAAATTTATTTATGGATCTCATGCCGTCCGGGGATCAAAGCCCTGCTCGGTTCCGTGTCCGTGAAGCGAAAGCCACCGGAGCAACCATCGTTGCGGTTTCCTGCCCGCTGTGTGCGATCATGCTGGAAGATGCCGTGAAGACGGAAGGACTTGCCGGAGATTTGCGGATCATGGAATTATCCGAAATCGTAAATGAGAGTATCATCTAATCAACAGAGATCTCTCCATCAGATAGATATTTGAAGCTCATTAGTTTAGATATTAAACAGGAGGATATTTTTATGAAGGAATGGCAAGAGCTTGGTAAAGAACTTGTCAACTATATAAAACCTGAAACATTCCCAACAGCAGTCAAATTTATGCGGCGAAAAAATGAAATTACGGACGGGACAAGGACTCCATTAAAAGACCTCAGGGTCAAAATAGCGCATTGCCAGGCACAGGCTATCGCCCGCAAATACGGATGGACCATTGCAATGAGTAAAGAGGATTTAGGATGCGCTATTTCCGCGCATACCTACGGTTGGGAACCAGCAAATACTGATGGGGCGGTTAAATTTCTTTTAAAAATGAATTATGCTGCGGATAGTAAAGCAGCAAATACGATTCTCCAGTCCTTCAGATCTCTTAAACAGGGTCAATTCGAGGCTGTTGTTTACTCACCCCTGGAACGGACCAAAATTGAACCTGATGTAATATTAATATATCTCAGCCCGGCCCAGCTCATGCGTTGTTTGCATGGCAGTACCTATCATACCGGAAAGCCGATTACATGTTCATTCTCCGGACTCGCCGCTTCATGTACGGAAGGAGTAATAGCGGCTTTCCTGGATCAATCACCTAAAGTCGTTGTTCCTGGCAATGGAGACAGAGTTTGGGCTACTGCACAGGATCACGAAATGGTTTATGCGCTGCCTTCTTCATATTTGAAACCTCTTGTGGAAGGACTAACCAAGACACATGAGAAAGGAATTCGTTATCCTGTCCCTGCTTTCCTGCGCTACCAACCCGAGGTGGGACTCACGCTCCCATTAACGGACATTTTCAAATAGAATACTGCGGAATCAGCGGGAAGCAATGGTTTTACTTGTCGATCAGGGCCGATTCATCTTCAGGTGGAGCGGCTTTTTCTCTCATACGGATCAATTAATTTCCCGTTTATTAAGATTGAAGCTCCCCGCTGCAAGCAGCGAGGAATGCACTCGCTGTTTCGGTTCAGCAGGTAAGCCTTAACGCTATAATGAACCAAACTTTATTGGTAAGAAGACGACAATGAGAGCAATCTTTTTCTTCCTGAAAGCAACAATCCTTTACACTCCATTAACATTCAACAATACAAGTGGTTATTGTTAATCGAGTGGCCATATACCACCTCATCCATCTCTTAGTGTCGGATATCTTTACAAACTCGTGAAAAAGCATATTATTATATCATTACATGTGGTTAAGTAAAATATGATGGCCATACACCACGAAATACACCATTTATTGACGGTTTTCTTTACAATTTAAGATTTTATCTCAGGCAATATAAGCTTCCTTTTATTGTGTAGAAAATATTTTGTTCATGTGCAAATCTTTATCTATTATGGCACGACGAGGAACGTACAAGAGTTCCAGGCAAACAGATAGCATTGTGGAATATTTTTTGCATTTAAAATCATACAAATAAGTCATAACGACAGCACTTTAAGAGAAAAGTTACAATTTATATAGGACAGATAGAAGTTCACGGCGCAATTATAAATACAGGGCCTCTTTATATTTGACTGCTCAATGGTGTGCGCTGAGTGGTCTTCTCTAACCTGAACCTTCGATGTGATAATCTCGCTGAAGATAAACAAAGGAGAAGTGATATGGAAAAGGCGTTGAAGTATTTTGGGATCGTTATCTGTTTGGTTGGACTCCATGCTGTTTTAGCACCCTGCGCTGAGGCCATACCAACGAAATTTGGGGATAATTACTATGAGTTCATTCAGGTATCTGATCCATTTACAGGTACCAACAATTCCTGGGCGACGGCCAGCACCAATGCGGCTAATAGCGTATACAACGGCCTGAGCGGTCATCTCGCTACGGTAACTTCGCAGGCGGAGAACGATTTTCTCTTTAGTTTAATTCTTCCTGGCAGTTTCACGGATTTCAAGGGTGCCTGGTTGGGAGGGAAGGAGCCAAGCGGGTGGCTTGTGGGCCCGGAGGCCGGACAGAACTTCATCTATAGGAACTGGGGAGGATTAGAGCCTAACAATGATGGGTACGCGTATATGAACATTGGCGGGTTCGCTGGCGGGCAGTATTCTGGAATCCCCTCAGGGACATGGGCAGATGATTCTTATGAACAGGGTGTTCCTGATTCGTTCGCTGACCCCGTTATTGGGTACTTCGTTGAGTATGAGGGAGTCTCACCCGTTCCCGAACCCGCAACGATGCTTCTTCTCGGTTTTGGTCTGATTGGAGTAGTCGGAATCAGGAGATTTAATAAGTAACGCAACACACAAGTAGTTATCCCAAAAAAGGCAAGGTCAGAAACGGCGTTGCTTTTTTTGTTTTTATCGAACACTTCAAGTCGTAATCACCGGTTTAATCTCATCAACTAAATCGTGTAGTAGTAGGTGCAAGCATAATATTTATATAAAAGCCGGCAGGATTCGGGGGAAAATAATGTTCTTGCCGGAAGTCAGTAAATCTCCGATATCGCCGAAAAAGCAAAACCGCAGATTGCAACCATTGATATTATTTCCAGGGTGTGTGATATATGAACTGTTCTCAGAGGGGCCTGAATCATCAAAGTGCATCAAAGACTTTCATCGAAAAAAAAGGAGATTGCTATGAGGGATGTGGACTACATCAGTGTTACCGAGGATAGTATCAAAAAGATAAAAGAGGGAGCTTTCTTAACCGTAAAATCGGAAAATGGTCTTAACACTATGACCATAGGTTGGGCCACATTCGGGTATGTCTGGAGAAAACCAATCATGATGGTGGCGGTGCGGTCCAGCCGGCACACCTTCGGGATCATAGAATCGTCCGGAGATTTTACCGTTACAGTTCCTGCGGGAGAGATGCGTAAAGAAATCGCCTTTTGCGGCTCAAAATCCGGCCGAGATGTGGACAAGTTCAAGACGTGCAACCTGGAAACAGCCGATGGCTGCAAAGTCAATTCGCCTATTATTAAAACCCGGGGACGCCATTATGAGTGTAAGATAGTGTACAAGTCCGCCATGGACTCGGTGCAACTCGATAAGGATTATGATTCGTTGCTTTATCCCCAAAAAGATTATCATACTCTCTATTTCGGTGAAATACTGGCTTGCTACGAAACCGACTGATACAGTAACTCCGCCGATCTGTGGAAGTAAGAACGCTATAAGCAAAGCCGGTAAAGCTGAGAGTAAGGGGCGTAGAAAGGAAGGCTGAAAGCTGAAAGAATGGAGCGTTCTTTTTAAAGGCTTTCGAGCGTCTCCCAGCGAAGATAGTTTGCCTCAATAGCCTGTTCCACCTCCGCGAGGCGTTTTTGAAGCGCAGCCATCTCCTCTTTGCTCTTTTTGTAGAAGAAAGGATCGGACATGGCCGCGTGGAGAGCTTTTTGCTCCGATTCAAGTTCATCGATCCTGCGCGGCAGTTCCGAGAGTTCCCTCGATTCATTGAACCCGAGCTTTTTTGCCTTCGGGGGCGGCGGGGGCGATCGGACTTTTCCGGCCTCTTTTTTTTCAGGCCGTGTATCAGCAGACACCGGCCTTTGCAGCAGCCAGTCATCGTATCCTCCGGCATATTCGGTCACAATTCCACGGCCTTCAAATACAATGGTGCTGGTTACAACGTTATTTAAAAAAGCCCGGTCGTGGCTGACCAGCAAAAGGGTTCCGTTATAATCGAATAGAAGTTCCTCAAGGAGCTCCAGAGTCTCGGCATCCAGATCATTTGTAGGTTCGTCAAGAACCAGAAGATTGGCTGGTTTGGCAAATAGCCTTGCAAGCAGCAGCCGGTTGCGTTCTCCGCCGGAAAGCACATGGACCGGCAGGCGGCATCTTTCCGGGGGGAAAAGGAAATCCTGCAGATGGCTTATCACATGGCGCCTCTGACCATTGAAGATGATGAAATCGTTGCCCTCGCCTATATTCTGAACCGCGGTTTTCCGCTCGTCCAGCTGGGCTCTGAGCTGGTCAAAATAGGCCGCCTGAAGCTGTGTGCCATGCCTTACGGTACCATTGTCAGGAGTGATTTCTTTTAACAGGATACTGAGCAGCGTGGTTTTACCCGCGCCATTGGGGCCGATGATGCCGACCTTATCCCCCCGCATTATGGAGGTGGAAAAGCCGCGGATAACTGGTGTTTGCCCGTAAGAGTGGTTTACCTCTTCGGCTTCGATAACCAGCCGGCCGCTCCTTTCCGCCTGCTGGAGTTCCAACCGGACATTACCTGTCTTTGTGCGGCGGGATCTGGCTTCCGCCCGTAATTTCTGAAGAGCCCGGACGCGTCCTTCGTTGCGGGTCCGGCGTGCCTTGACACCCTGCCTGATCCAGACCTCTTCTCTGGAAAGTTTTTTGTCGAACACCCGGTTTTGCTGTTCTTCGGCTTCAAATGCGGCCTCTCTGCGTTTCAGGTAGGTGTCATAGTCGCAGTCGTAAGAGGTGAGGCGGCCCCTGTCCAGCTCTATAATACGTGTGGCTATCCGTTTTAAAAATGCGCGGTCGTGGGAAACGAAAAGAAGGGTCTTAGCATAGCGCAGGATATACTCTTCCATCCAGATGATGGCATCGATATCCAGGTGGTTTGTGGGCTCATCCAGCAAAAGCAGGTCGGGTTCCTGTGCCAGGGCGCGGGCGAAAATCGCTCGCCGCTTCATGCCGGCGGAAAGGTCCGAGAACCTGCTTTCAGGATCAAGACCTGTTCGGGACAAGGCGTTTTCTATGGTTTTTTTTAATACCGTCAACCCGCCGTCGGTGTTCATTACCTGCGGCATCGGATCTCTTTTTTGAAGGTGATTCCTGCTGGTTTCTGTTTCTATCGGTTTAGAGATACGGTTATGTCCGGTCAGCAGCTTCCCCTTTTCCCCGAAGCCAAGGGCTATCGTCTCGAAAATCGTGCCGTCGGATTCGGAAGGCACCTCCTGTTCAAGGGCCGCAATGGTGATACCCTGCTGACGCCAGATATCGCCACTGTCGGGCGGAATGGCGTTGCACAGAAGCTTGAGCAGGGAAGACTTGCCCGCGCCGTTCCGGCCCAGCAGACAGATACGCTGACCTTTTTCGATTTGAAGATTAACATTTTCGAGCAGGGGAGCACTACCAAAGCCCCAGCACACGTCACGCATAACAATAACTGCCATATTAACCCGTTTCCCTACTTCGCATCCTTCTCTTGTGCTTCCAAAATTATCTCCGTAGTCACTCTTGCTACTTCACCCGCGAGTGTTGAGCATGTTTCCAGCAAACACGCCTTCATGGCGGCATTCATTTACTCCGGATTATACAAATTGTAAAATTGGCCAAAAAAAGACTTTGCAAATCAGCACATCTACAGTCTCCATATTTTTTCACGAAACAATCATGCAACTTTTTTTAAGAGTAAATTCGCTTTTAGCAACTTCATCGTATCGCTGAACTCTTTTTTTTCGCCCGAAAATATAACCGATAGCAAGGACTCCACCGGAAAGAGACCCACAGTGGCCATCACCAGTCAGGCTTACTCCATCCACCAAACCAGTAGCAGCCTTAATAATTTCATCATTTTGAACATCCAGAGCATCAAAGATTCCAGACAGGGTACATTGTGAACACCCGCCGCTTTGCATTTCATATTGTTTAGCTTTGTTAAACGCCATATCCATAATTTCATTACTTTCCTTTTTCATAGCAACAACTCCTTATTCTAAATGTTTTTTAATCTTGCTTTATCAGGGAAGAATACAGAGACAAAGCGCAATGGAGTAACGGGAGTAGTGAACGGAATATTGTAAGCGGATTTCGGGAGGCTGATCGCCAAGAATCTGAATGGACTTACGCAATAGCTGAGGCATTATTGCGAAGAACCTTACAAAGGTTCATGGTTCACTTCTACTTGCTGATGGCATTCTTTGATGCTTTTCCCCCGATGATTGCAGAAATAAATAAACCGTCTGCTGCTGCAATGCATTCACAGAACACAAGTTCCAGCGCAATTAAGTGCAGCAACTCACCGAACAAGAATCAAATAGCAGGAAAGTCAGCAGCATGGCCAAATTCATGGCTAAACCAACGGCTATACCAGTGATAATTGTTCTTCCATTTGCAGTCTTCATGCTCCACCTTCTTGCACCTGACATAAATTATGCGACTTTATGAGTCGTTTGACCTATTATATTTTCGGATTGAGAATAAAATTTTTCCTTTTTGGTTTAGTGTTACGCATTATATAGAAACTTTATAATATTTCATCATTTTATTGAATGGGCAGAAAAACGATTTTCCCTCCGTTTTAGTAACACCGAGGATTGAAAATTCGTTTCGTGCTTACCACACTTCTAAATATTAATAAAGCGTGTTTATTTTATCAATAATTGAAGATTTGCGGCCGCAAGTCCGCTGCGGCGAACCTTTGGCCGGAAATGCGCTCGCTTTATCGGCTCAGGAATCGTATGTCAAGATTTTTTATACATAATGTCGTTGCATTATATCTGTTGACATGCAAATGCGTCCTTCCTATACTTCTATCCACAAAAAGTAATATTCTATCAAAGAGGAAATAAAATGAATATACCCATTCGTATTTCCCTTACCAGCATCTGTCCTGTGCATATTCATGCTGTATCTAAAGTCACTACATGGCAGTGGTCAATTCTGAAATCTGCTTTTAAGGCATTAATGATTCTTCTCTTGTTTTTGCTGTTGACCATTCCCTCCACTGCTGCCGGAGAGATAAAAAGCCTGTTTCGTATCGGTACCGGAGGGTCAACAGGCGTCTATTATCCAATCGGTAAATTGATTGCAGAGGGACTGACCAAGCCGGTGGAAGAAAAGAACATCATTGATACCTCCGTAAAAGGTGTACCCGGAATCATTGGTGTTGCCCAGAACTCTGCCGGCTCAATAGAAAACGTGCGGGACGTAGTATCTGGCCAGATAGAAGCCGGTTTGGTTCAGGCCGATGTAGCGGCCTGGGCTTTTCGTGCGGAACACGCTTTTGCCGGAAATCCGAGCGGTCGCGCTCTTCGTGCTGTGGCAAGCCTATATCCTGAATTATTTCAACTTGTAACACGTAGGGATGCCAATATTCGGAGTGTACCGGATATTCGCGGGAAACGAATTTCCATTGATGAACTCGGTTCGGGAACACTTTCGGTCGTAAGGATTGTTCTGGCTTCCTATGGTCTTTCTGAAAACGATTTTTCTCCGGTATATTTAAAGCCCGTGTTTACCCATGACAAAATTGCTAAAAACGAACTTCAGGGCTTTGCCATGATGGCCGGAGCTCCGATGAAAGCGGTCACCCAACTCTCCGATACAGGGCTGTTTCTTGTTCCCATTGATTTAAAAAAAGCATCAGAAATTTCCGTTCGCTTCCCGTATCTTGTTCCGGGCAAAATCCCCTCCGGGATTTATTCCGGCATTCCGGAGACACCAACCCTTCAGGTCTATGCCTTGCTGGTGGTAAGTGCGGAAAGTTCAGAGGATCTCATCTACAAGGTGACTACCGCCTTGTGGAGTGAACGAACCCTTTCTTTATTGCAACAAGGTCACCCAATGGGAAAAATTATTTCTCCGGAAACTGCGCTGACCGGATTATCAATCCCGCTTCACGCCGGAGCGGAACGCTTTTACCGGGAAAAAGGACTGCTGTTAAAAGGCAGCCGTTCACCATGAAAGCTTCTCCCCGCTTTTCTCATATTCTTCAATGGAGTGTTATAGCAGTGGTCGTTGCCACAGTTATGACAATCGGTATTTTGACCAACATCACGCTGAAATCCATTGAAAAAAATCTTCCTGTCACCCTGCTTAGTGAGCTTGAAGCTCTTGACCGGCTGATCGAGGATCTTGCCGAAGTCGTTTCTGCTGCAGAATTAGCCAGGAAGATGCCGAATCACGAAAACTATATTCAGCTTCACTATATTACCAAAACCGTCTTTGACAGCGTTGTGAAATTTAGAGAAACATTTGTATTTGATAATCTCGTTCAGGCTTCTAACTTCCACGCTGTTGTGGCTCCGGCAATAAGCGACATCCAACTTTGGCTGACGGAAGGCGTATCTGGATATGGTCCGGAAACAATCACAACACTGGATATTGCACTTTCCCGGATTACCAAGGCATATTCGAAAGCCAGATACATGAAACATGACTCTCAAAGAATTGCCCAGAAAATCATGAATGAGCAACGTATTAGGCTGGATCATTTTTTGCTCAGCGTCAATCTGCTCTTCCTTTTAACACTGACTATTACGGTCATCATGATCTTTCTTATCGCCCGCAGGCAGGTGTTTCTTCGGCGGGAGATTAAAGCTCAGACTGCGCTCCGGAGTGCCGAAAAAGCGCTGCAAGAATCTGAAGAGCTATACAGCAAAGTGATTGCCGCCATACCCGATGTCGTGGTCCGAACCGATGTCAACGGTCAAATTCTATTTCTTAACGATATTACCCTTCAGGTCAGCGGATATCAACGAGCAGAGGTCCTGGGAAAAAATCTTCTGGAATTCATTGCGCCCGATGATCATGAGTCTGTTGTTGAGAACATGAGCCTCATGTTCGACCGTATACTGGGCCCCAGAGAATATTCTATAGTCATGAAGGATGGGAATAAAATCCCCTTTGAAGTCAATTCGGATGTTCTTCGCAGAAATGACGGGTCCCCATACGGAATCATAAACATCTGCCGTAATATCACCGAGCGCCGTCAGGCGGAGGAAGAAAAGCAACTTCTTGAGGAGCGCCTGAATCGTGCGGAGAAGATGGAGTCCCTGGGGTTGCTGGCCGGCGGCGTTGCTCACGATCTCAACAATGTTCTGGGC
>RPRI01000178.1 GCA_003818505.1 Desulfobacteraceae bacterium
CGGCTTTCCATTGTTATCTGATACATCGTAGCGTATTATGATTTGAGCTCCCGCCCTGTGAGGCGTAATTGCAGCTATTTTACCTTTTATGCTAAGAATATCTCCCGGCCTGACCGGACGGTGAAATTCGATATGCTCGGTGTAATGAACCTTTGTGGCAGATATTTCAGATGGAAGCAGCCCCGGTTCTAAGAATTCCTCAAGTTTTTCAGTCACAGGCCACGTAACTGCGACACCAAACATGGGGGGAGCAATAATGCCATCTATCCGTTCATCATCAAAATAGAAGGAGTTATTATCGCCGACCGCAGCAGCATAGTTCATAGTCTCGCGCCAGCTGACTTCTTTGAGGTAGTCTTTTAACCCTGATCCTGCAAGACGTGAGTCAAGTTCCATTCCGATTCCCTTTTCTTATTATGGTCCAGTAAAAAGTCGTAAACTTACTTATTCCGTTTATCGGTGCTAAGAGAGCATATCCTAACTTTTTACGAAGGTGTCAAAATTGCTTACGGCAAAACCTTTGACAGTCCTTTTTCCCCGAATCGCATGGGGAGAAATATTGCGATTATACTGATAACAACAACCATTGAAAATGATAAGATCGTCCATATCCATTGTAAAATCGTCATTGATCTTTGATGTACTGAAGCCATAAATATACTATAAACCGGCCCTGCTTCAAGGATTATTACGGCCATTATGAACCCTGCACAGATCATCATGAACAAAAGACCTCCGAAACTGGTTACAGACTGGGCGGGATTTTCAGATTTAAAATCAGGATACGTGGCTCCGAAGCCTATGCCTATTGCTACGATTCCCGGCACCATAAGCAACACTGATATAAACGAAAGAACCATCATGAAAGTCTCAACCTGTAAAATTATGTTGGTTGCAACTATAAGGATTTCGGAAAGAATGAGCAGAGGGAAAAAGTATATGAAGAACTTTATCCAGAGAATTGTCTTGATTTTAATAGGCGCGGCCTTAACAAGCCAGAAGGCATCCCTTTCAGTGCTGACAGCCGGATATGCAAACCGGCCGGCAACAGCCGTCAGCACGAAAAGGCAAAGACCCATATTAAGAAAGGAAAGAAGATTCTGAAGGTATATTGTTTTTATAGGCGCCTTTTCCAGGGGGAGAACGCTGAAATTGAATATGTATATTATTACAAGAGCGCCGATAAGCAACAGTTGTGACCATTGAGTCTGATCCCTGAAAAAAGTTTTTATTTCTTTTCCTACAAAGGCTCTGCCGGCACCCGAGAGAAGTCCTGTCAAAGGCAGATCAGAATCTTTATATTTGAATACCCTGAAAGATGCGGTCTGTGTTTTGGAAAACCCCCTGCAATAGATCAGATCAGCCATGAGTATATTTATAAACAGCATAACGGCTGCAAAGCTCCATGAAAGGCCCGAATGAAAAAAACTGCTTTTCACCGAACCGGAAAGGGATTCTTTTATGCTGTCGTAAACCCAGGTGCTCGGAAGAAGGGGAGATGAAGGGGCTTTCAGTGTATCCAAATAAACAACAACTGTTGAAAAAACTTCAGGATCAACAAGTTGTTCCGGTTTTAAAAGCCTAAAGACTATAAATATGGTCAGAAAGAGGGTGAATCCCAAAAACAGGAGAATGCTTTTCATGCGTCCAGCCGGAACGATAAAAACGGCGGCCATAACAAAAAGCGAACCTATCCCTGATGATGTAAAGGAGAGCGATAAAAGCACAAGCGCCGTGTTCAGGTAGAAAAAAAAGCCGGCTTTGTTAACGATTCCGAGGGCAACAAAAACCGGAAGAGTGTATATGACAACCATCCATGAGCTGTCAGCGGTGCTTTCAATCCACCTTGCGGTAAAAATCCTGTTACCGGAAACGGGCATGGAGTGAACCAGGACAAGATCTCTTGAAAGATAGAGTTTTGAGAGCGAGGTAAGAATGCTGCTGAAAATAAGAAAAGAAAAAGAAGTAAGAACGAGCATGGATAAAAGTTTAAAAACAAGAATATCTCCCAGGCCTTCTATCCTGTAAAAGTACTTAAGAGTTCTTAATGAAATGATGAAAATACCTATCCAGAATAAAAAGCCCGCTGCTCCGAGAAAAAGGTTGCGGTAAAATTCTTTTTTTGAATTTGCTGCAACGAGTGGATTTTTAAAAGACAAAAATCTCGGTTGCAGCAGAATTAAGACATCTTTGAAAAATCCCGGCATCTGTTATTCCTGTTTTTTCTTTTATCAGGAGGTCAATTTGATGAATGCATCTTCAAGATCCGCATCAGCAAGGAGTGATTTTTTCTTCAGATCACCGACAGTTCCTGTTGCGATCAGGACTCCCTTATTTATTATGCCTATCCGATCGCACACATCTTCTGCGACTTTCAGCGTGTGAGTCGACATGAAAATCGTCATGCCCCGTTCCGCAAGCTGTTTAAAAAGATCTTTAACCATTCTTACGGCAACCGGATCAAGTCCCACCATAGGTTCATCGACAATTAGTACTTCCGGATCATGGAGAAGAGCCGCCGCCATTATAAGCCTTTGTTTCATGCCATGCGAATATGATTCTATAAGTTCATCCGCCCACGAAAGAAGTGAAAATATATTAAGCTTCTCCTCGGCCTTCGCGGCAAATGTCTTTTTGTCCACACCGTAAAGGTTTCCGATAAACCTTAAAAACTCTTTTCCCGTCAGTTTTTCATACAGATAAGGCCTGTCAGGAATAAAGCCTATGTTTTTTTTGGCTTTTTCAGGTTCATCTTTCATGTTTATGCCGCAAATATTAATGGAACCTGAAGTCGGGTCCATTATTCCACCCATCATTTTTATGGTGGTTGTTTTTCCGGCTCCGTTAGGTCCGATAAACCCGAATATTTCCTTTTTAGGAATAGTAATGCTTAAATCGCTCACCGCAGTAAACACACCGTATTTTTTCGTCAGATTTTCAAGAAGTATCATTTGTAATCAATCACCTTCAATTTAACTTTTCCTATTATGCCCATAAGAACAAGTTGGTCTTTTGGGTCTCCCGATGAGAATCTGATATGGGTCACATCAGCAGGAATCTGACCGAAGAGCGGATCGACAGCAACCCATTTTCCCAGATACAAAAGGTTCCATGCATGGTAATAAAAACGGCCGTTTAAATAAACAAGCCCCGATTCGATCTTTGCAGGTATTCCTGCCGCTCTTGAAAGAGCGGCCATAAGAACAGCGTGTTCATTGCAGTCGCCTGCCTTGTTTTCAATGGTTGATATTGCATCGGGGAGAGATATCACGGGCTTTTTCTCTATGTTGGCATTTATCCATTTCATGATCTTCTTTGTTTTTATCAAAGGCGGATCAGCCGGATCTGTTGTTTTTACAACAATATCGATTATTTTTTTGTTATCAGACTGTATAAACTGTGTGGGTTTGAGAAAAAGGGACCAGCTTCTAAACTTTTCCGTGTATGGGTGCTCAGGCAGGTCGGGAAGAGATTCTTTATTGATGGTAAGAATACTGTTTTGAAATGTCTGCCTTTCACTTTTTATCTTTAATGAAACGGCGTCAATCCCCTCGATTTTGATTTTTAAAAACGAAAGCTTTTCCGGATCATCTATTACAACATTGGATTGGACTGAAGCGATCCTTGTCAAATCTTCGCTTGCCTGAAAGGATAACCCGTTCAAGGCATCAACCTTTGTTGTTTTTTCTAGGCTCATTCCCAGAATACCTTTTTCCCTGAGAATTTCACCGTTATTTCCGATCCAGAGATACTGTGTAGTCCCCTTAAATATAATCAGAATCTTTATCGCTGTTGTTTTTTCTACTCCTGTTACAATCTCTTCTTTTTCGCCTACTTTCACGAGTACAGGCTCCTGCCCCATTGTGGCTGGGTCAAAAATATCGAGCGTGAAAACATCTCCCGGGTTTACTCCGCCTGAAAAAGCGGCATCGGCTATACCCGCAGCAAGGTACGGCTTATTTTTAACAGAAATATCGATTTTGCGAGGAGTTCCTGAATCCCTCGTATAGATTGATAATATTTTTCCGTTTATCACTCCGTTTGCCCTGAATGTAAATTTTCCGGAACTTATTTCAAAATCAAATGCTTTGAGCGTCAGATCCTGATTCAAATCTCCTTCCGTTTTGAGGGTTACATCCTGGATCATTCCCATTGTATTTACCCGCATGAAGACATACTCCTGCATTTTATATCCGTCCGCCGTTTTTGAGAGAACCGAGCGGGAAAAGCCTATCTTCCTGTCATTTTGCATTATCTTCATCCAGGTATCTCTTTCAGCAAGACCCTTTTCCGGAGTAATTAAGACATATTCCGGTATATCTTTATTGAAAAATCCGATGCGCACGGCCAGTAAAAAGGCAAAGAGAAGGCACATAAGTGTGCCCGTAATCAAGAATGATTTGTTTTTATATAGTTGCATAATTTACAAGTTCGTTGCCGGGCGAATATCAGTTAATTATCTCTTTACGAATGTATCAATATCAGACAGCATACGCATTAAGTCAAGTATTTGATAAAAAAGCCGATTAAATATTGACTTTCCGTGATGGTTTTTTTATTTCAACAATTAGGAGGAAATAGGCCATGAACAGCAGATACATTGATCTGGAAATACAGGGTGGAATAATCAGGAAATTTACAGACCTTGTGCTGGACTACACAGGGACGCTATCTCAGGATGGGATTCTCCTGCCCGGCGTAGCGGAACGTCTTACCGGCATCTCGGCCGGGTTGCGCATCACAATTATGACAGCCGATACATTCGGCATGGCGGCTGACCAGACAAAGGGACTGCCGTTAGATTTCAAGATTATTAGGACGGGTATCGAAAAGGCAGACGCGGTTTCTATGATGGGCGGCAAAAATGTAATCGCCGTCGGCAACGGTCGCAACGATGTGCCGATGATGAGCCGGGCGGGTCTGGGGATCGCGGTGATCGGTCCAGAAGGAGCATCGGCGGAGCTGGTCCGGGCGGCCGATGTGGTTGTAATTGATATACTTAACGCCCTGGATCTGATTGTTCACCCGCTGCGGTTGAAGGCAACTTTGCGGGATTAATTAGTTTCCATCCGGAAATGGCTCTTTTGAACGATCTCTGTGTCAATCTGCGGGATTTCTTGTGCGGCATACATTGCGTATGCCTCCGCGCAATCCCTTGATTTCCTTGAGCTTGCCCAAAATTGCCGATTTCCGGATTGTAAACTCGTTTAAAACTTTATTTCCGGATGACCACTAAATAAGAAAAGAACAGGGCAACCGCCATTTGATTTACAGGAGTAATTAAATGTTGACTTTTAAGCAGGAAACTATTTGCTCCCATATAGTTCTGCCCAACGGTGAAACTGTTAAACGCCCTATCGAGATCCGGACTCATCCCATAACAGGCCGCACCTCTCGGATAACTTACAGCCGGAGCGAAGAAAGAGAGCCAGGAATGGAAGCATTGCCGGCGCCTCCGCCCTTTGCCGAGCAGCAGAACCTCTGCCCGTTCTGCACGGCCCGGCTTGACGATAATACCCCGAGGCTGCCGTCTGATCTGTATCCGCAGGGACGCATGAAACGAGGAACATCAACGCTCTTTCCCAACCTGTTCCCCTATGGTCGATACTCGGCTGTGAGCCTTTTCGATGACGGTCATTTCGTGGAAATCGGCACGGCATCAACAGCATCTTATACAGACAGCTTTCTAAATTGCCGGGACTATCTTCTGCTCCTGCTTGACTTCGATCCGGCGGCATTTCACATGGCCATTACCCAGAACCACCTCCCGTCTGCCGGAGGTTCCCTTCTTCATCCTCATCTGCAGGTACAGGCCGATCTCGTCGCCGCCAACTATCAGCGTTTCCTGAAACAACATGTTGCCAGTTATCACTGTCAAACCGGCAACCTCATTTTTTCCGATTACCTGGGTCACGAAAAAGAGACAGGAGATCGGTTTATCGGCAAAACCGGAGACTGGGAATGGCTGGCGGCCTTCGCCCCGGAAGGCTTCTTTGAGATCTGGGGAATGCTTCCCGGAATCACATCCCTGCGTCAAACTGCTGATGATCACTGGAAAACACTTGCCGCAGGAGTTCTCTCTGTCCAGAAATTTTATCGCAGCCTCGGACGAAACGGCTACAATCTTGGCCTGCTCATGCTGGAAGACGGTACAGCCGACCAGGAACTGCGGGTGGTCATGACAGTGCGTTCAAATTACGCACAGTGGGTGCGAAGCGATTTTACCGGGTTCGAGGTAATGCTCGGCGACATGGCAACCTTCACATCTCCTGAAGATACCGCCGTAAAAGCCAGACCGTTCTGGAAATAATATTACCACGCTTGACCTACTCTTACGTTGCGACATCAATATATCAAATAAATATAGACAGTTATATTCTTAACGGTTCAAATTCACATAACTTTTCATTATACGGGTAAATTTTTTGGTTTAACGTGCTTTTAATGGCGGCACTTCTCTTCGGCAAATTGAATGTATTGCATCGGCAGGTTTAAAAAAATGTATCATAATGCAGCAGTAAAGAAGCGGTTATATAAGGGAAATCCTTAACATCGAAAGAAAGCCAAAATAAAAACGCCCCCGAAAACGGGAGCGTCGGCCCGAAGATGCTATCTTCGAGGATGTTAATTGCTATTACATAACATTACTGTCCCAATGTTAGTTGAATAAATTAAGCTGCTTGCTGATATATGCCTCTTGTTCTTTGTAATCGATATTTGGAAGTGCCTGTAAAATGGGCATTTTCTCGAATAGGGTGACGCTCAGAATCTGTAGAATTGTGTAGAGACTATGGTCCAGTTTCAGAATTTTTTTGACAATCGTTACAAGGACGCAAATTGAGATAGCAATCCAGATCTGGGTTTTCACGGCATTCTCGGTTGTCCCATAAAATGCTTTGATCCTGAGATGCTGCTTGATCCATTTGAAAAACAGCTCTACCTGCCAGCGGCAGCGATATAGGTCGGCAATAGTTATCGCCGAAAGAACAAAGTTGTTGGTCAGAAATACGAGTGTTTTGTTGCTCTCGGCGTCGAAGTAGCGAATACGCCGTAGTTTCTCTGGATAGTTTTTTTTCGCGTAATAGCCCTTGAGAACAATGATCTGATCGCATTGGATGCCGGTGGATTTGTCGACGGGTTGTGAATAAAGGCGCCTGCGACTGAAATTGGTTTTTGACCGGGTAATAAAAAAAGCTGGGGTTTGATGAATTCTGAAGAGGCGGGCAAAGTCGAGATAACCGCGATCCATGATATAAATAGCTCCAGCCTCTATGATCAAATCGTCGAGGATATTGACATCGTGAATGTTTCCGGGGGTTATGATCACCACGGATGGAATGTTGCCATGCAGATCCAGAAGGGTGTGCATTTTTATGGCACCCTTCCGTTTCCGGAACCTGGCCCAGGGAAAAAGAGATAGACATAGATCGATAGTGGTCGAATCGAGAGCGTAAACGGTTTGTTTCAGTTCGATACCGAAGGAATCTGCTGCATAAAGCTTTCTTGCTTGTCCGATAAGGATTTCGGCAAAACTGGCATAGATACGCCAATCCCTTATTTGATTGGCGTGCGCTATGGTATTGCGGGAAATTTTGCCCCGTATGCCCAGATGATATAGTTTGGATTGAGTTGCTCGCAAACAGGCTTGGATGTCCCGCAGACTCTCCCGGTAGGTGAGTTGGGCGAAAGCCATGCAAAGGAACTGGTCCCAGCAGGAGAAGCTCTTTACCTTGTAGTTGCCGTGGTAATGATCGACGCATTTGCGAAACTCGTATGGAGGTACAAAGTCCATCAACTGAGAAAAAATTGTTTTCCCGTAATTCATATGCAGTCTCCTTATTTTGTGATTCAGGAGACTTGCACATTAAAGAAAAATATTTCAAATCGAAAAATGACATTATCAGTATATTTTAAAAGTATTTCATAAAGTTACAGTATTATACTAATTCAACGTTGGGACAGTATTGAAATTAAATGTAATTCAATTATCTGGAAGAGAATGAATGAAACGATTAATCATAAAAAATCACAAATTTTTTATTTAATGGAGGTTACTATGCAACGTAATTTATTAATCATCACATTGATCGCACTTTCGACAATCACCATATTGGCCCTGAAGTATGACGGTTTATGGGGCATCTTTGCGCCGAATTTTCAAAGCTTTGCTGAATTTCAGATTTATTTTGATCTGGTAATCGTGCTTGGGTTGTTTCTCGTCTGGATGTGGCGCGACGCAACAGCTGCCGGGTGCAATCCATGGCCGTGGTTACTGCTTACGCTTTCAGTCGGTTCGATAGGACCATTGGTCTATCTGATCGCTTACGGAACAAGTAAAGCCGACCAGCAATAATATTGTATCAAAAAAAATTATAAATATGAATGTAAATTTATTTTGAAGGGGGGTATACTATGAACGCATTTCGATTTCTTTTGGCTATTATGATTTTATGGATCCTTGGTATCACGGGTGTTGTAGCCTATAATCATGGTTTGAATCTGGTCCCGATTTTCTTCGGCGATATGGCATCCTTGACCTGGCCTGGGCAGTTTAATGCCGATTTCATATGTTTTCTTATACTTTCCGGCTTATGGGTGGCTTGGCGTAATCAGTTTTCTCCAGTAGGGCTTGTCTTGCTGCCGATTTCTGTTTTTTTTGGGATATCGTTTTTAGCCCCATATCTCCTTTTTGCAAGTTTCAAAGCAAATGGAGATATGAAAGAAATATTGCTGGGGAAGGTGAGGGCAAATAAGTAAGTTGTTCCCAGCATGAGCAACCTCTGCGAGAATTGCAGATATACCTCAAGATCAATTTACAGGGCGTCTATCAAGTCGTTCAAGTGGACGGCGCTACGCGCCGCCACTTAACTCCATCGCTACTTCCTTTCAAGTGGTTATTCTCAGTATATGTGTTTGTGGTTATGTATTGATAAGTAAAGTATGCCGTGTAAAACGTATGACTTGTCGGTTAAAGTCCGACCATGTGAGTTCGGTAGTATCGCCCACGTGGCTGGAGGGAGGTGTAAAGGGTAACCTGAAGCATTAAGTTCCCTAACAAAGGCTCCTTTAGGGAGTTGAGCAAACCTGCGGGCCGCAGCGCGAGCGAACCCAGATGTAGCCTCAAAACATGCAATGGAGTTGTCGACCCCGTCCTACAAGGGGGAAGACCGGAGCATCTATCCTGACGAAAACTACCATAACCGATAGATGGGCTTCCGGGGTAACAGGGGTGACACGCAGGGGCAGCCATACGACAATGAACACGGGATACCCTTGTCGATGCCCAACAGGATGGCAACCGGTAGATATAAGGAAACGAAATTTTACCTGGTCGGCAAGGGAGTCGGAGTTGCCCATATTACCACTTGTATCCTAAGGACAGCATAACCTTGGGAGAGGGAAGGGGCAATACCTTCATCATGCTTCTTAAGGAGAGAAGGAAAGGAGATTGCGGTAACGCTATAAACTCCATAGGTTCCGGGAACTCCGGTGGAAGCTATGCCGGAAGGCCAAACGAAAGTGAATGCCTCTGGAAGAAGATGATTGGAAAGCCGTACTCGGGAAAACCGAATGTCCGGCTGTGTGTCCAGCGAAGGCTGGTATGTTCAGCAGGAGTTAGTCCTGCCGGGATAAAAGTCAGAAGCCCCGTAGCGTGGATAGCAGGGTGGCGGTAAACCAAGACTCTGAAGCCTATCGACAAAGCCACCGAGAGGGTGGTTGCGAGTCACCGGGCCGTAACGAAAGTGAACGCAGTGGCGGAAGGGTGAGTAGTAGCTATGAAGCGGGGTAATGTCCGTGAAGCAAAGGCACCCTGCTGTTGACATTCCTCTGACAACAAAGGGAGGCAAGGGTGAGATGACAAAGGCACCCGGCAGTTTGCAGGAACTGAGGAAGAGGATATA
>RPRI01000179.1 GCA_003818505.1 Desulfobacteraceae bacterium
AAGCCGGAGGGAGTCGGGGCGTTCCGCAAGGCGGGGTGATCTCACCATTGCTCAGCAATCTATATCTCAATGAGGTAGACAAGATGCTCGAACGGGCAAAGGAAGTCACCCGTTGCAGACGTTACACGTATATCGAGTACGCCCGTTTTGCGGATGATCTGGTGATTCTGGTAGATGGATACCGTAAGTGGAAGTGGCTTGTACAAGCGGTATATCAAAGACTTCTTGAGGAGTTAGCGAGACTCGATGTCCAAATTAATACCGAGAAAACCCGACAGGGAGACCTGACAGGGGATGAAAGCTTCGGTTTTCTGGGATTTGACTTCCGCCGGGTAAAAACCCTGCGAGGTCAATGGGGAGCGCACATAACGCCGAGAATGAAGGCGAGAACGGCACTTCTGCAAAAGCTCAAGGAAATCTTTCGTCGCTTTCAATCCCAACCCGTAGATCGGGTGATCGAACTGATCAACCCTATTCTGCGAGGCTGGGTCAACTATTTTCGGGTCGGCCATTCCAGCCGGTGTTTCGGTTATGTGAAGGCCTGGGTGGAAAAGAAGATTCGGCGTCATTTGATGCGTGCTCGAAAACGCAAAGGTTTCGGCCGGGACAGGTGGAATAGTCAGTGGATTTATCGGAACCTGGGATTGTTTTCAGACTACCGGGTAAGGTACAACATCGAGACGAAAGCACTGCCGGCACGATAAGCCTCATAAGCCTTGGTAGGAAGCCAACAGGAGAGCGCAGTGCGGGAAAACCGCATGCTGCGTTCGACGTGGCGGGAGCTGGAAACGTGGCATGGTCGAGATGGTGTGACACTTGCAGACGAAAGGGCAAGTTAACAGGGAAAACAAACTTCGATCTAAACCGGCGCGCCAGTTATCGACCCTACTGATGAGGGGGAGCTGGAGATAGAGCACTAAGCTACTACGCCAGCTCTCTACTCTACTGGAGACAGCGATTCCGGCGGTTTGGCGATCTTGAAAAATCTTAATGTGGGTATTTTATTGAAGCCTTACTGAAAGCAACAATCAGAATGAGTCAGGAAAAACTGATGATTTAGATGGCAATGATCATCCATATCGGGATCCCAGCATCTCTTGGTATGCCTATATTAATACATAATGCTTCATCAAAAAAGGAGTGCAGGAGTGATCTGCCTGAATTGTGTTTAAAAAATGTCCTCTTTACTGGGATTCGACCAAAAAGTGAGTTGATTTCTCTTAAAAGGGCGGTTACCGCTCCACTACTGCTGAAAAACTTAACAGGCCTGTATCAGGTCTGCAGCACTGACCTCTGGAGTTTTCCCCCCAACTCGGCCCTCTCTTTTTCCTGCATTCTGAAGTATTTCTTCTTTATATACTTCAGGTTTATTTCATTAGCAGCACGGGAAGAAGGAGTAAGGAATGACAGGAGCCTTACCTCAAGTTTCTGAGAATTTACTTCAAGTTTTATGGCAAGAACCCCATTAAGCACCAGCTTCTGCAGAAGAATTTCCCGTCTCGTCTTGGAGTGGATGCACTCCGCTATAGGCAGGAAAACGAAATTCGAAAGGAGAATACCATAAAGGGTTGCCATAAGGGCTATGGGAATGGTTCTCAGAATAATGCCCGTATCCCCTATTCCGGAGAGCAGCCCGACAAGGCCTATGATGCTGGCAATAAGACCGAACGCGGGAGCAGACCTCGCCAGAGTCCTGAAGACCCTTTCGTTGTATCCCCTTCTTTCCCTGAAAAAGTACATTTCTGAGGAAAGAATATCTTTGATCTCGTGCTCCGAGTAATTGTCAACAAGAAGTCTGAGCGCACCCTTAAGAAAAGAACTGATCGACTGATTCTCCATTTTCTCCAGAGACAGGATACCCTGACGTCTGGACCTGACCGAAAGGTCAAGAAGGATTTTTATAATCTCATCAGATGAGGGAAGTTCTGATGTGTATGAATTTCTGGCAACGTAGAAAGCGGCCTTCATACGGGCAAAGGGATAACTCAGCAATGCAGCGCCGAAAACACCTGAGACAATGTTGAGAAGCGCAGGGATGTTGAAGTATAAATTAATATTGCCACCGAGATAAAAGCTGATCAAAAATACAACAACACAGATAATAAAACCCGCAGCATTATACCAACCCATGCCTTACCCTCCTGACATACCTTTAAACGTATCCTTGGTTATTATTATTTCGACGCGCCTGTTTTTCTGCTTGTTCTCCAGGGTCGCATTCGGCACGCTCGGCCTGTACATCGCATTGCCTGTCACGGTAAAACGTTCAGGATTCAGCGAACCCTGTTCAATCAGGAAGCGGGCGACCCTCGCAGCGCGTGCGGACGACAGCTCCCAGTTTGTTGGGAAGGCTTCGCTATGAACAGGATAATTGTCCGTATGGCCGACAATATGCACTTCATTCTCCGCCTTACTCAGGACAACTGCTATTTTCCTCAAAAATTCTTTGGTCGTATCTCTCAGTTCAGCGCTCCCAAGATCAAAGAGCATCGGTCCTCTCACGCTCACCCTGACAGATCGGTCAGAACCCATCTCAATATCGATATCTTCAATATTTGCCTCTTTCACTGTCTGCCTGCTCATCTCAAATAGCTGTTCAGGCCCAAGCTCGAATACAGGCCCCTTGACTTTCTCGGCATAAAGAGGCTTCTCCCGGACATTGGTCTCTTTTGCAAGGGCGTCCTTTATATTGTGTTCAGACAGCGTATAGACAAGCATAACCGCAAAAAGAATGAACATAGTCATCATAAGGTCAGACCATGGAATCGCCCAACTCGAAGCATCCGTAATATCTTGCCGCTGGTCGTCAAATTCCTCTTCATCGATCATATAAACGCCGGAAAAAGAATCATGGCGATACAAGGCCCCGTGTTTCTTCTTTGATTTTGCTGTCTGCTCCGACAATCTGCCCAGCCCGGCCTCCAGATCCCGGAGCTCCTCTGTTATTGAAGACTGTGGCGCGCCTTCTTCGATATCCTCATGATGGTGGCTTTCCGCTCCCGAACCGCTATCCTTCGTTTTTCCTTCTATCTGCATGCAACCCCTTGTTCATTCTCAATATCAGTCGGCACAAAATCGATAGTTAATATCCTTAACGATTTTTTGTTTCTCCCTGCCCTATGTTTTTGATAGAATGCATTTATTGTGCCGTGAACAAAAGTACCGGAGAATAAATTCATAATATTTAAGTATTTTGAATAGTTTGATTGTAATTGAATATTGTATGCTTCATTCTAATTAAGCCGATAGAACGGAAAAATATTCCCGGTATTTGAGAAAAGTCTTCCCCACCCACCCCCTTCACCCTTCTATTAGGGGGATATTGGGTCCGTTCATCAATATATAAGTTGACCGCGGGACTGGGGAACAGCATGGGTACGCCCATGTTTTTTTATGCGTATCTATTTTTATACCGAATATCGAGCTGCCTGCAAAAGGGGGCATATTGGGGACGCTTAATAGGTTCCTGATAAATAAGTTTGTACGTTTAATGCACCCCCATGTTCTCCCTCGTAAGAAATCCACTAAAAGACCCGAACCTACGACCCCTTGAGCCCTATCCCTCTAAAATACATCGACAAATCAGATGCTTTATGGTCTTTTAATCCCGCATTTCGACAGTCCAAACTTAATTCTCATGCGTCATGGATGACGCTTAATATAAAAAAAGAGTATTTCGAAAAAGTTTTCAGGGGAAAAATTGGGTTCGCTCTGGGCTTTCACAAAAGCATGCGCAGGCCATCCTACGAGCCATAGCATGACAAACTTGCGCGGATGGTTACCAACAAGAACTTAAATTTATTTTAAAATATTGTTGACTTATATTTTGATGAACGTTTCATATTTGTCCTTTGCCTTGACAGGGGTTAAGAATGATGTATAATGCTGGTGTATACAGCATAGGAGGTGCGCCATGGTTCGAACGCAAATATACTTGACAGAAAATCAACGAGAAGAATTGGCTACTATCGCCAAGACCGTCGGCAAGAAACAAAGTGAACTCATTCGAGATGCCATTGATCGACTCATTGATCAAGCGGGACGCGGACACAGGGAATTTGTATTGCGGAAATCTGCTGGAATCTGGAAGGATCGTACAGATCTTCCTGATTTTAATTCAATTCGGGCCGAATGGGATAGGAGCTGATCATGGCGAGGCCAATCCTTTTAGACACAGATATTCTAATTGATTTTTTTCGGGGCCATGTGAAGGCGGAGGCTTTTATCGACACATACAATGCTCGCATCATCCTTTCATCGATAGTTGTTGCAGAATTGTATGCCGGAGTAAAAGGAGATTCGGAGCAAGCGACTTTGCAGGAGTTTGTCTCCCTCTTCCGTGTTGTCCCTGTAAGCGCCTATATTGGGAAGGCCGGAGGTCTTTATAAACGAGATTATGGTAATTCACATGGCGTTGGTCTCGCGGATGCTATTTTGGCTGCCACTGCGGAAGCCGAAAATGCAGAGCTAAAAACTCTCAACACCAAACATTATCCAATGTTAAAGGGCCTTAAACCGGCCTACCTTAAGTAAAAGGCCAACACGGGATTCAAAGCCGCGCCCGCTTAATTCGGCGTTAGGCAGGTATGAAATGAAGAGAAGAAAGATGTTGGCAAAAGGTATGGGGCCGTGGAGCCCAGACAGCTTCGGTTTCGTGTAGGCCCTGGAGCGAATCGTAGACATGGACTTCTCGTCGCACATAGACGGCCTGTTTCTATAGTCCCATCAAAATTCTCATGCGTCATTGATGACGCTTTATATAAAAATACTATTTCGATAGACAGTTTTTAGGGGGAAAATTGGTTTCGTACTGAGCTTTCACAAAAGCATGCGCAGGCCATCCTTCGAGCCACAGCATTACAAACTTGCGCGGATGGTTACCAACAAGAGCTTAAATTTATTCTAAAATATTGTTGATTTATATTTTGATGAACCCAAATACAACCAAATATTAATCTATTTATAGAAGATAACATGCCTTTGTACTCGATAATTGAAAGCATTTTTTGCAATTATTAAATTATCTTGATTTTATTTCAAATATAAACAGACTAAAATTATTACTTAAAATTATTTATTTTAAAAGGAAACGCTTTTATGCGCACTGATATTCGGGATTTAATCCAATCAAATAATGTATGCGTTCTGGCAACAGTATCAGAGGGAAAGCCTCATTGCTCTCTAATGTCATATTCTACAAATAATGATAGCAATGAAATTTATATGATAACACAAAGAGAATCAAAAAAATACCGTAACTTAAAAGAAAATCCATCTGTCAGCCTTTTGATAGACTCGCGTCAGATCGATAGTAAAACCCGAACAAAAGCCCTAACGATCACGGGAACTGTTCAAAGTTGCGTTGATGAAAACAAAAAATCCATCATCCTTGCCAGTTTATTGGATAAAAATTCGAATTTAAAGGAATTCATTGATGATCCTGCATCTGAAATAATTGTTGTGCAGGTCAAGGCGTTTCAACTATTGAATGGAATAAAAGACTCCTACTTTGAAATAGTAACGTAATAATATTCTTGGCATATTGGATGTTTTGTTTCAGTATGTTAGGAAATAAAAACCACAGGAGAAAAAATGAAACTCAGTGAATATTTCGAAAATTCTAAAGGTGTGGGCATACTTTCCACAGCAGATAAAGACGGGAAAGTAAACGCTGCGATTTACGGCCATCCGCATTTTATGAAGGAAGATACCGTTGCCTTTATTGCGGCAGATAGATTGACACATGCCAATCTGCAGACAAATCCTTCTGCTGTATATCTTTTCAAAGAACAGAATTCATACGAAAGGAAAAGGCTCTATCTCATAAAAATCCGTGAAGAAAAAGATTCTCCCTTAATTGATGAAATCAGACGAAGAAAGCATAATAATGCAGATGGGAAAGATAAAACAGAACCCAGATTTCTAGTATACTTTAAAGTGGATAAAGTACTGTCCCTTATCGGTGATGGGAAATAAAATAAATAATACGAGTTGTTTCCTATTACAGTATTTTCTAATGAGGCCACCGATATTGATAGTTCTCTCCATCAACCCAATGATATCAGGTATGAGCGAAGATTTGATTTTTTTCGGTTCAATCCCAGTTTGCTTCGGATATTTTTCCGGTGGAAATCGACCGCGTGAGCGGAAATGTTCAGGTTACCGGCGATTTCCTTGGTCGTCAGACCTTCTCTTACGAGGGTTGCCACATGGATCTCCCCGGGTGTCAGTTGAATGTTTAGGGCGGACGCCTTTTGCAGAAAAGGGGATATCACGTCTTTCAGATGAGATTCGATGATACCCAGGAGTGTCCGCTGATGTTCATTCAAGTGGGTCTCCTTCATTTTGTCGATATACCGGGTGACAAGCTGGCGCACGTTCGATACCACCCGTTCCTCCAGTTCCCGCTTGTCCTTTCCCCGTTGCTCCACAAGCACCCTGAGGGCAGTGTTGACTTCTTCCAGATTGCGGGTTTTTAAGGCCAGCTCCCGTTCCCGTTCCCGGATCATTTCCTCGGCAAGTTTGAGGGACGTAACGTTCTCATGGCAAACCACAACTAAATTAGGCTCCGGGCCGTCAATGCGCGTAACACGCATGTAAAACCACATATTCTGAGTTGGGGTATCACAAAGATATTCCATGGTGAATTCCCCGAACTTGCCCGTCATCACGGACCTAATACCCTGGGCCGCCCTATGCGCAACAGCGGCGCCCTTTCCACCGGCCTGATCACAAACATCGAGATAATTCAATCCCCGCGCACTGACATCTCCCGGAAAATCGTTTTCCATGCCGAATTCCTGCCAGGCCCGGTTGGTCTCCAGGATAATACCGCTCTTGTTCAGGATCGCAATCTGGGCGGACAAGGAATCGATAATTCTTCGCTCAAAGGGCCCGATCGGAGGATATATGGATTCGTAATCATCTTTTCCGGAAATTCCAAACTGCATTCATTCCATCCTTATAATAGTAGTTTTTACCTACTGATAAGCTAACTATTTTCTCTTATTGCGCCTTTATATTTCATTCATAATTTAGATGTCAAACAGAAACAACAAAACTAAAAGACAGGATGATTCCTTGTTGTTATTTCCCAATGTTTATATGGATTTTCGCCCGGCAGGACAGGCCGAAGGATTGACTATTGATAAAGGATAAACGAGATGAACAAAACGACTAAGAATTCAGTAGCAGGCATCGAATTTAGGTTTTCCTGGAAAAGTGACATCGGATCACATACGGAGTGCAGATATGTTCAAAATGTAAATTTCTGGCGTGATATTTTTCCGGAATCATTCTACGAAAAATTGCTGGATAAAGCTCCGAAAGACGAAATTTCGCATGATTTCAGACCTGGAGAACTGGTACCTGACGTTGATGAATCCCTTGTCTTGAAAGTCAAAAGCAATCAATTCGATAAAGAGATGAGCCTTTCCACCCGTTATGGAAGATACTACCCCAAGGGAATGCTCAAAGGGGTCAAGGGTGTGTTCAGGGTGAACCGGGAACCGTTCCGATGTTTGCAATCGGACGGTAACGAAATTCATGCAGATATGAACCACCCCCTCGCCGGCCGGGACATATCGGTCGATGCCGTTATCGATTCGATCGAATCGAAATCCTATGAACGGGGTGGTTCCTGTATGGCATTACAGGATCTGATTCAAAATGGCCCGGGAATGCAGGTCCGATGTAATGGACACCCGACTGATTTTTTTTCGGATGATCCTTTCGCACGCGGGGATGAGTCGGATGATGGCGGATTCTACACGCAGCCCAGGCTCATCAATCACTTGGATGACATGGCCATCGGTGTCATATCCGAAATGTATGGTCAATTGATTCGTCCCGCATCGAAAGTCCTCGATTTGATGAGCAGTTGGAAATCTCATCTGCCGGTGGAACTGGGACTGGATTCATTGACCGGATTGGGCATGAATCGTATCGAGTTGGAAGCGAATCCGCGGTTAACCGCAGACGTGCTTCATGACTTGAACTTGCATCCTTCGTTGCCTTTTAACGATGGGCAGTTCGACGCGGTTTTGTGTACGGCATCCGTGGAATACCTTGTGCAACCCTTTGATGTGTTTGCCGACGTGGCCAGGGTCTTGAAACCGGGCGGATTGTTTGTCATCTCTTTTTCGAACCGGTGGTTTCATCCAAAGGCGATCAGAATCTGGAAAGAGTTGCACGAGTTTGAGCGCATGGGCCTGGTAACGGAATACTTCCTGCATTCCAAAAGGTTCAGCGACATTCATACATGGACAATGAGCGGAAAACCGCGTCCTTATGATGATAAGCATTTCGGGTTGAACATGATGCTGTCCGATCCGATATACATGGTGTGGGCAACCAAGGGTGGATAAAGAAGAAATCATGCGGGAAGATCGGGGAAATTAAAAACCGGCTACATCAAAACTATTGATAGAGGCGGATATGAAAAGACATCTAAACGAAGTGCTTGAAAGCGTCGCCGAGATTTATGGCAACAATATTCTTGCCAGCGCTAGACATTATCTTGAAGTAGATATCGGAAAACACGCGGAAGTGTTGGGCTATACTGAATTAGCGGAAAAGTATGGCCAGGTATGCGCAATCGTCCCTTTAAAACATCCGATAGAAGGCATGAAAGTCAGAATTGATGGAAGAACATTCGTGAACTATGCTCAGTATGCTTCAGGAATAGTCGTGCCCGGTTATTTGGCTGACGAGACCATTCATCCATATAAGCCATTCATACCGAACGACAGCATGATTCTCAATTGTGCGTGACATGTCGAATATGTTCAGCATTTTGGACTGTGAATTCTCCTATGAACCGAAGTTTAAGGCCTCTCATGGCGGGGTTCATACGTTTTTCCCCGTACATCTTAATTCTTGACGTATCTTATTGAAAATAATAAGATATATGAAATATACTTTGAACTGAAACTATACTCCGCAAGTTGGCAGCAATTACACCTGCATGCGAATGAATCCAAAAATCTGGTTTGATGTATGTCCTTGTTTCAGTTTCTTTGGCATTGGAACCTCGGAGCTTTTACGATGGTTACAAAACAGAAATTGAAAATTCTTCATGTGCTGGGTCAGCGTCCGGACTCGACCGGCAGCGGTATTTATCTGCAATCAATGATGCATGAAGCGGCCAAATGCGGTCATGATAATTTTATGATCGCCGGCATTCAGCCTGGCAGCGACATCGAACTCCACAATGTTTCCTTGGAACAGTGCCGCTTTGTCCGCTTCAACGGGGGTGACATTTCATTCCTGATCCCCGGCATGACTGATGTTATGCCCTACCCAAGTACGCGGTTTGTCGATCTGTCCGAACAGGATATCGAAACATACGAAATGGTTTTTGCTCGTGTGCTGAAAGAAACGGAGGCCCGTTTCAGGCCGGATATCATCCACAGCCATCATAACTGGCTGCTCAGTTCACTTGCACGGCGTCTTTTCCCGAATGTTCCAGTGGTTACCACCTGCCACGGAACAGATCTACGTCAATTCCAGAACTGTCCCCACCTTCGTAAAAAAGTATTGAGCGGGTGCCGCCACCTGGATGCGGCTATGGTGCTGAGTGGAGCTCAGAAGGAGTACATCGTAAGGAACTACCGGCTGCCGCCGGAAAAATTGGTTGTTATCGGTGCCGGTTACAATGATTCACTCTTCACTATCGGCGCCAAGCCTTCACCCCGGCCCGTGCAGCTTGTTTACGCGGGCAAGCTCCTGCACGCCAAGGGGTTGCCTTGGCTGCTCAAAGCCCTGAAAACAATTA
>RPRI01000180.1 GCA_003818505.1 Desulfobacteraceae bacterium
AATGGCCTCCAGTCGATGGGTATCTCGGGAAAGCTCCAGATACAGAGAAGCATCAAGAAGGTCCAGGTGAAGCGCCTCCGGCAGGACCTGCCGGAGCAAGGTGCTCTTGCCGGTTCCGCGCGGTCCGAACAAAAAGAAAGAGCGCTCGGGACGGATCAATAGCCTCGGGATGTAATTGTTTCGTTCGATATTCATGTTTTATGACTTCTATAATGTTATTTTACATTGTAATTCTACATTATAAATATCATTTTGCAAGACAATATTGATAAGACATTGTTTTTTCGGGAGTATATGAAGAAGGGTTTTGTGAGTCAAGAGGATTTTGGCCGCAAAATATGGGGTTACGTTGCAGATTACTGATTTTAGGAATCTGCATTCTTATCTTTTCTGAACGTTTAAGTTTTTATCGGCTTTCTCATGCACAATACCGGCGTGATTTTACATTGACATATAATTATCTGTCTGCTAAAGGCTTGTTTTAAAAAGGAAGTTCTTATCAATTTTGCGACCCCCGGAAGGAGGATAAAATGGATTTGAGCGTTCTTCGAGGGAAAAAAGTACTGATAGTTGATGACGAGCAAGATGTGATCGAAACGATCGTGGATTTGTTGGACGAGTGCCAGGTCGAAAGCGCCTCCGATTTTGCTTCGGCCAAGGCGCTTCTTGGTCGGCATAAATATGACGCCGCCATTTTGGACATCATGGGCGTCAATGGTTTTGATCTTCTGGAAGTTGCCATGGCCAACCAGATTCCCGCCCTTATGCTGACGGCCCATGCTCTGAGCGCCGACAATTTTAAAAAGTCGATAAGCGCCGGCGCGTATGCTTACATCCCCAAAGATGAGATGATCAATATACCCGATTATCTGGCAGAACTTTTGCTGGCGGCCCCCAAAGGCAAAAAGAGCGGAAAATGGTTCACAAGGTTGACGCCGGCTTACGACCGCCTTTTCGGCCAGGATTGGAAAACAACCGACAAGGTCTTTTGGGATGATTTCAAGGATCAATTTACCTTTACCAAAGAAGAGCTGACACGCATTTTATAATTGTTTATCAGGCCCTGTTCCAAGCTTCAGGTCAACACCCAAATAAGCGCGCCCAGCGGCGGCTCGTTGGAGCGTATCTACCGTTCGGGGAGAAAATGCATCATGGCTGAACCAGGCAAGATCTATGTCGGCCAGCATGGTGAAGGCAGTCGCAAGGAAGACCGCCAACTGCTGGATCAGATATATCGCCAGAGCCGGGGTTTCGATGTGAGCCGGACGATTATGTCCGAGTTGAATCTGGCGGCTCTGATCGAACTGATCGTGGAACAAACGGCCGAACTGCTTGACGCCAGGCACTGCACCGTGTTTCTCCATGATGACCGGTCGGATCAGCTTTGGGCGATCGTCGGCACCGGCCTGGACAAAATTACCATCCGGATACCTTCAAGTGTGGGAATCGCCGGGTGGGTTTTCACCCACCGCCGGCCGCTGATCATCAATGACGCTTACAGCGACCCGCGTTTTTGCAGGGATGTTGACAAGGCAACCGATTTTACGACGTACAACGTGCTTTGCATCCCTCTGGTCAATCGCTCGGATGTCTGTATCGGATCGCTGCAGGCGCTCAATAAAAGCTCCGGCGATTTCACAGACAAGGACCAGTTGCTGCTATCCACCGTCTCCCAGAACATCACCATCGCCCTTGAAAACGGGCTGCTTTACGAGAGCCTCAAGGAGATCAGCGAAGCGCGCAAGAAAGTCATAGATCACCTCTCCCATGAATTACAGACTCCCGTTGCCATCATCGATGCGGCGTTGGCGATCATTGCGCGCAAACTCAGCGACGAAGACTACAACGATCTGGACAAACCCTTGGCCCGCTGCCAGCGCAATCTCAAACGCCTGCTCAGCATGCAGGAAAAAACCAGCGATATCTTGAATTATCGCTACAGCGATGACCAGGCGACAAGGTTGATCGAGACCGTTTGCAGCCTTACAGAAGAAATGAGCGAAGAAGATCAAACCGCACATGCCGCGGTGGCGCAAAAACTTTTGCGGCGGCTTGAATCCATTCATAAAATCGGCGACTTCCGCCCAGAACCGATCCTGATCAGCGCCTTTTTGAACGCTATCTGCGATCATGCCCAGGCTGAGATGCAACCCCGGGCGCTCACCATTATCCGGCATATTGAACCTGGTCTGATTCTGATCTTCGATAAGACCGTGCTGCAAAAGATTTGCGCCGGCTTGCTGAAAAATGCCATAGAAGCGACACCGGACGAGGGCATGATCCAGGTTGCCGTCGGTAAATCTGATGATGGGGTCACAATTGCCTTCCAGGATTGGGGAGTGGGCATCACCACCGACAATCAGCGCAACCTCTTTACAGGTTTTTGCCACACGCAGGATACGGCGTATTACGCTTCAAAACACCCCTACGCCTTTTGTGCCGGCGGTTCAGGTGTGGACCTGCTGCGCATCAAAGCCTTTTCTGAACGGTTCGGTTTCAAGGTAAGCTTTACGAGTCAGGGCTGCCGCCATATAACCGATCCCGCCACCATGTGCCCCGGCGCCATATCAGACTGCCGGTTCATTGACAGCCTGGCCAATTGCATGGCCGCGGGCGGCAGCACCTTTACCCTGCATTTTCCCGTGACGGCCCCTGCTGCCCCTCTAAAGACGAAAGGCTGAAGGGAGCAGGGGAAGCACCCAAAGGCTGGCTTTGCTCAGCTGATCAGAAAAAGCATTTAATAAGGTCCCCTATATCCTCCTATATTCTTCTTAGTTGCACCCCTTACAGGGACTATCTGCCGGGCCGTCAACAAATAATTGAAAAAATCGTGGTTAACATATCACATATGGTATATATAAAATATTGAACCGAAACAGCGAACGCATTCCCCGTAGCTTGCTGCGGGGTTAGTGAGCAAATTAGAAATAGATTATATTCCTTACGGTGAAGATTCCCCGTAGCTTGCTGCGGGGAGCTTCAATGCGGCGATTTTTAGAACATATCGGAATAGACAAGCAAATCACCCACAAATTATGCGCTTAAGCGATTCGAAAATCGGAGTTCATAGATGAACGAATATCAACCGGCAAAGAAAAGAATAGCTTTATTAAAGTGATTTATGAAATGAGAAGCACACATGGCAAATACCTGTGACTCAAGAATATTCGAACACCCGGCTGAATTGCTGCAGGCTCTCATCCGTTTTGACACTACCAACCCCCCCGGTAACGAGGCCGGATGCGTCAGCTATATAAAAGATTTGCTGACCGAAGCCGGATTTGAAACCGCCATTATTGCCAAAGAACCCGATCGCCCGAACCTTATTGCACGCTTAAAAGGAAGCGGAAGCGCCCCGCCCCTTTTACTTTACGGCCATGCGGATGTCGTAACAACCTCCTTTCAGGAATGGGCACACCCTCCTTTTGAGGCAAAAAATATCGACGGATACATATGGGGGCGCGGAGCCCTTGACATGAAGGGCGGCCTTGCAATGATGCTCTCGGCCCTTTTGCGGACAAAAGCGGGAAATTTTATCCCTGCCGGAGATATTGTGCTTGCGGTCGTAAGCGATGAGGAGGCAGGCGGCGATATCGGCGCAAAGTATCTTGTCGAAAATCATCCTGAACAATTCGCAGAGATCCGTTATGCTGTCGGTGAATTCGGCGGATATTCGCAATATACGGGAAACAAGAAATTCTATCCCATTCAGATCGCGGAAAAGCAGGCATGCTGGATGAAAGCGACTTTCAGGGGCCAGGGAGGACATGGTTCCATACCGGTAAGCGGAGGATCGATGCCGAAGCTGGCTCGATTCATAAGCGCGATAGAAAGGCACAAATTGCCGGTGCATGTGACTTCTGTCGTGAAAATGATGATAGAAACCATAGCCGCAAACCTGCCGTTTCCAAAAGGGATGATTTTCAGGCAGCTCTTAAATCCTTTCCTGACGGATGCTATTCTTAAACTGATCGGAGATACCGGCAAAAAACTTGACCCGTTGCTTCATAACACCGTGAGTGCTACAATTGTTAAAGGCGGAGAAAAAATAAACGTGATTCCGGGAGAAATCACTCTTCACATTGACGGGCGGCTTTTGCCCGGTTTTAAATCAGATGACATGCTGGCCGAATTACGTAAAATAGCGGGGAATGATTTTGAAATTGAACTGATAAGATATGAACCGCAACCGTGCGAGCCGGACACCGGGCTGTTCGATACGCTGGCTGATATTCTCAGGGACGCGGACCCGGGATGCATTCCAATGCCGCTTCTTATGCCCGGAATTACGGACGGCCGGCATTTCTCACGCCTTGGAATTCAGACTTACGGATTCCTCCCGATGAATCTGCCGAAAGAATTTAAATTTCTTGAAACAATACATGCTGCTGATGAGCGCATACCAAAAGAAGCGGTGGCTTTCGGGGCCGATGCAATCTTTGAACTTCTCAGGCGCTACGGCAAAAAAACCGATGAAAGGGTTTACTCGTGAACTGTAATATCAAAAAATATTCCGACAACCTGTTTCTTATAATCCTTCCACCCGTGTTGCCGGGGTTCGAAAACTTTATCGGAGTCTGGCTTTACAAGGGTGATAAAACTTTTATTGTGGATGTCGGAACATCCTCCACAGCGGAAGCGCTTCTTAACGCCCTCCGAGAAGCTGGAGTAGAAAACCTCGATTATATCCTGTTAACCCACATTCATGTCGACCATGCAGGAGCGATTGGTGAAATAGCCGCCGGTTTTCCCGGCACACCGGTTGTATGTCACAGGGACGGAATACCGCATCTTGCAGATCCGGAAAGACTATGGAAAGGAACGAAAAAAGCCCTCGGCAGTATTGCGGATGCCTATGGCCCTGTAAAGCCGGTCCCTCCCGACCGCCTTTTTGATCCGTCATTACTCGATAACAGCCAAGTGGTTCCGGTCATGACGCCCGGCCATTCAATCCATCATACAAGTTATATTTTCAATGACTATCTCTTTGCAGGAGAAGCGGCAGGAGTATATTACCTCCTGCCGTCCGGCCGCGGTTATATGCGTCCGGCCACACCCCCGAAATTTTTCTACGACCTTGCCTTTGAAAGCATCGATACCCTGATTTCAAAAAGCCCCGGTAAGATCTGCTACGGCCATCTTGGCTTAAAAGAGAATGCCGTCATAATGTTAAAAGAGCATAAAAAGCAGCTTTATTTGTGGGAAAATATCATAAGAAATGAAATGAGCAAAGGCAAGGATGATGACCTTGTCTTCCGCTGCATCAATATGCTGTTGATGAAAGATGCTTTTCTTACAGGATTTTTCAATATGGAAGAGAAAATGAAGGAGAGGGAGAAGTATTTTTTCGGAAACAGCATAAAAGGTTTCGTTGATTATATCGGCACAGGAACCGCTTCGAAATAACAATTACATTCCTGGTCATTTTGTTAGGAGCCGTTACAAAATATAAAATACATTTCCGGCTGTTTTGTTACGGCTCCTTATGCCGTTTTTGATATCCGGATGAACGCTTTGTTTTTTTACAGCGTCTTATTTCCGGCTGCTGATAATTCTTAATCCCTCAAGCGTCAGATCAGGCTCAATTGCTTCAATCGTGTTTGAAACTTTAAACATCAGAGGTGACAGGCCTCCTGTTGCAATTACCTTCGGATCTGTTCCCATTTCAGCTTTCATCCTTGCAACCATCCCGTCGACAAGTCCGGCATACCCGAAAATAATCCCCGACTTCATGCTGCCCGCCGTGTCAGTGCCGATAACTTTCTCAGGAGAAACAAATATTTCAACACGCGGCAGCTTGGAAGCTTTTATGAAAAGAGCCTCTGCTGCAATCATTATTCCGGGGCTGATTGCGCCTCCGAGGTATTCTCCCTTTTCAGAAATGGCGTCGAATGTGGTCGCAGTTCCGAAATCAATTACTATGAGACTTTTTTTATATTTTTCATATGCGGCTACCGAATTGACTATCCTGTCGGCCCCGACTTCAGAGGGATTGCTTGTGAGGATAGGCATGGCGGGATAGGATCTGGCGTCTACCCAGTGAGGAGCATGACCGAGATATTTGCGGCAGAATGAATCGAGGATCGTGACAAGAGGAGGAACAACACAGGAGATTATGGTCTTTCCGATATTTTCAGGATTGATGCAGCCGGTCGCAAAAAGGCCCCTTACCAGAACGTTGAATTCATCCTCGGTCGTGTTGTGCTCGGTCCGGATCCGCCAGTCCCTTACAAGATGGCTCCCGTCATAAATTCCCATGACAATGTTTGTATTTCCCACGTCAATTACAAGAAGCATGGATGTAATCCTTTGGTTTCTGGTCTCCGGTTTCTGGTTTCTGGTTCGAAAAGACGTACATCGTACTTAGAATATAGAATATCGAATTTCGTACTTCGCTGAAACAAAGGATTCGAGGGTTCAAGTGAAAAAGCCTCTCTATTCACAACCATATGACTTGCCTGTGCCCTGGCCACTGATAACTGTTCACTGGTTACTGGCCCCCGACCACTGTTTCCCGATATTCGACCTTCGCATCACGTTATTTCGCTTTGTGCCTTTGCCCCTTGCTCTAAGCACTCTTTAAAGCATCAATAATTTTAACTGTTGAAACCGTACCCGCGACATCATGCACTCTAACAATATGCGCTCCTGCTAAAACGGACGCCGCTACGGCAGCCTGGGTACCTGTCTCAACTGCCGGATCATGAGGCTTCAATTCATTCCCGGCCTTATCCTTGAGGATTCTTCTTATAAAGGCCTTCCTGGACGGTCCTATAAGAACAGGAACATCAAGGCCCGTCAGTTCTTCCAGATTCTTTATTAACAGCAGATTGTGTTGAATCGTTTTTCCGAACCCAATTCCGGGATCAATAATAATCTTTCTCCTGTCAACACCCATACTCACGGCCCTCTCAATCGCATCTTTAAGGAAGCCTTTAATCTCGCCGATAAGGTCATCATAATGCGGGGAAACCTGCATGTTTTCCGGTGTGCCCTTCATGTGCATTAGAATAACGGGAAGACCGTATTTTGCAGCAACACCCGCAAGTTCGCTATCGGAACGCAAAGCGCTTATGTCGTTTATAATGGAAGCGCCTGCTTCAACGGCTTTTTTTGCAACAACTGCTTTGTTTGTATCGATTGAAATTGGGATTGAAATGCGTCCGGCAAGCTTTTCGATAACGGGAACAACCCGCCTGATCTCCTCTTCAGGAGAAACTGCCTCTGAAAAAGGCCGGGTCGATTCCCCGCCTATGTCAAGAATATCTGCGCCCTCCGCAGCAAGTTTTTCACCCCGGGCAACAGCAGCGTTACAGTCAAAGAATAATCCCCCGTCTGAAAAGGAATCAGGAGTAACATTCACGATGCCCATTATGCGGGTTTTATTGCCCATCTCAAGGCGGTTTGAGCCCCACTCTATGCTGTATGATTTCATCACAAACACTTATCTAACAGGATTTACAAAATTAACATGATGATTTGTCAGACCGCTCCGGAAGATCGGCCTGAAACACGCATCCGCTTCGCGGAGTTTGGTAAGCGCAAGCGATGGCTTATTGACTGTCCGGTATCCGTCCGGCAGGCAACATCCTTTCCATCCTGTTAATCCTGTCTAAAAACTTTTATGACGGTATAATCACAGCTTCTACTCGGCCTCTGCAGAACCGTTTGAAGAAAGCACTACATCAGGTTTCATGGAGAGGATAAGCTCATCCAGCTCTTTTCCCATGACGGTTTCTTTTTCGAGAAGCAGTTCTGCCAGCTTATGCAGAACATCCAGGTTCTCATTGAGAATCTGCCTTGCTTTCCCGTATGATTTTTTGATGAGGGTGTTTACCTCATCGTCTATTTTTCTTGCCGTCTCTTCCGAATAATCCCTGTGCTGGGAAATTTCACGCCCCAGGAAGATCTGTTCTTCGTTTTTAGCGTATGAAAGAGGCCCGAGCAGATCGCTCATGCCCCAGGAACGAACCATCTGCTGGGCAAGGTCGGTAGCCTGCTTTATATCATTGGAAGCGCCGGTGCTGATGCGGCTGAAAACTATCTCTTCGGCGGCACGCCCTCCAAATGCTATTGCAAGCTGGCTTTCAAGCTGGTCTTTATATTTGAAATCCCTTTCTTCGGGCAGAAACCATGTCGCACCGGCAGCCCTGCCCCTAGGAATTATTGTTATCTTGTTGATCGGATCGGTATCTGGCAGAAAGCGGGCTACAAGCGCATGCCCGCCTTCATGATAAGCCGTTGTTTTCTTATCTTCATCCTTGATAACCTTCGATTTTCTCTCAAGCCCCATGTAGACCTTGTCCTTTGCATCTTCAAAATCGATCATTTCGACCTTCTCTTTATTCCTTTTTGCGGCATAGAGAGCTGCTTCATTGACAAGGTTTTCAAGGTCGGCGCCTGAAAATCCCGGGGTCCCTTTTGCAAGGATAAGAGGCGTGACATCCGGTGCAATCGGCGATTTTTTCATATGCACCTGCAGGATTTTTTCGCGCCCTTTTATGTCAGGCAGGGAAACCACAACCTGGCGGTCGAAGCGGCCCGGCCTTAAAAGCGCCGGGTCGAGAACATCAGGGCGGTTTGTTGCGGAAATGAGAATAACGCCTTCATTTGACTCAAACCCGTCCATTTCTACCAGAAGCTGGTTTAAAGTCTGCTCCCTTTCATCATGGCCGCCTCCGAGTCCTGCTCCGCGGTGTCTGCCGACCGCATCAATTTCATCTATAAATATGATGCAAGGCGCATTCTTCTTTCCCTGGACGAAAAGATCCCTTACCCGGGAGGCCCCGACACCCACAAACATCTCCACAAAATCTGATCCGCTTATGCTGAAAAAGGGAACTCCTGCTTCACCGGCTATTGCCCGTGCAAGAAGAGTTTTACCTGTTCCCGGAGGACCCATAAGAAGCACGCCTTTTGGTATGCGTCCCCCGAGACGCGTATATTTTTTAGGCTCCTTCAAAAATTCCACGATCTCGCTCAGCTCTTCCTTTGCCTCTTCTATGCCTGCAACATCTTGAAATGTCACTTTTTCGGATGTGTCCGACATGAGCCGTGCGCGGCTTTTCCCGAAAGACATCGCCTTGCCTCCGCCCGACTGCATCTGCCGCATGAAGAATATCCATACTCCGATAAGAATGATCATCGGAAGCCAGGAAACAAGCAGGGACATGTACCAGGGAGATTCGGAAGGCGGCTTGGCTTTTATCGATACGCCTTTTCCTCTCATGATTTTAATAAGATCGCTGTCAGGCGGAGCATAAACCTTGAAATGGGCCTTGTTGACATCCGTCACAAACAGATCCTGCCCCTGGATAACAACCTCGCTGACCTTTTCATTTTCAACCATGGAAATAAATTCCGAATAACTGATGCTGGTTTCAGCTATCTGACGCTGATTGAAAAGATTATATAACATGACCATCATCAGGGAGATGACAATCCATAAAGCCAGATTTTTATAAAAGGGATTCAATATGTTTTACCTCCAAATAATTATCGTCCGACTCGTAAAAAGCAATTTTATGCCGCTTAGCGGCAATCTATATTCGACGAACTCGTTGGAAGTCTGAATATGCTCTCTTAGCCCCGATAAAAGGGATAAGTAAGTTTACG
>RPRI01000181.1 GCA_003818505.1 Desulfobacteraceae bacterium
AGAGGAGCAGGTAATCGAGCTGTCTGAGCTGCTGAAAAAAATGTTTGGACGGTATCTCTCTGTCGAAGTCATGAACTCTCTTATTGAAAACCCTTCCGCCCTGGAACTGGGCGGAGGGCGTCGAAAAGTCACAATAATGATGACCGACTTAAGAGGCTTTACTGCCTTATCGGAACGCCTTGAACCTGAGCGGGTAGTGCAGATGCTTAACTCTTATTTCGAGATCATGGTGGATGTGGTGTTCAAATACAACGGCACAATAATCGAAATCATAGGCGACGCCCTGTTGGTGATCTTTGGAGCGCCCCAGGAAATGCCGGACCGTGCCCGTAAAGCTATTGCCTGCGCTATCGACATGCAAAACGCTATGGTCACGGCAAATCAGGAAAACCGCGCCAGGGGTCTCCCTGAGCTTGAAATGGGAATCGGGCTCAATGAAGCTGAAGTTATTGTTGGAAACATCGGATCAAGCAAAAGAAGCAAATACGCGGTTGTCGGCAGAGGAGTGAACATGGCCGGCCGAATTGAGTCATATGCGGTCGGGGGGCAGATTCTCATTTCTGAATCGGTAAAACAGGGCGCTGGAGAAGTTCTTCGTATCGACGGCCAAAAAGAGGTGATGCCCAAGGGAGCCGAAGCGCCCCTTACCATTTACGAAGTAGGCGGCATTGCGGGACCCTATAACCTTGCTTTGGAAGAGAGAGATCCGGCGCCGGCCGCCCTTGCGTTGCAAATTCCGCTGCGATACACTCTGCTTGAAGGCAAGGATGTCGGAAGAAAAGATGTTGAAGGTTTTATTATTAAGCTTTCAAAGAACAGCGCCGAGATTATTTGCAGTGGGCCGGTTGAAATACTTGGAAACCTCAAAATGAATTTGGGGGATGTGGATGAGAAATTGTCAACCAGGGATTTCTACGGAAAGGTGATCCGGCTCTCAGAGGCGAACACAAAGACCTGTGTAGTTCGCTTTACCTCGGTACCGCCTGAAGTAGACGGCTACCTGCAGGCTCTTCGGAAACACGCTGTGAAACCGGGAGAGAGATAAAAAAAGGAGGGGTGACATGGAGACGTTAAAGGAACGCCGCAGTTCAAAACGGGAGATTCCTCAGCCGCCTGAATTAGGCATCCTCTATCATCTTAAAAGGATTGAACAGCCGGCCCCCCGGACCCAGTGGGTTACCCAGTTTGCCGATGTTTTGGACAAGGGCGCAGGCGGTATCACGATCAGGACGACTGAAAAATTAGAACCCAGGGACCTGGTCTATTGGGAAAGCTACGCCCCGAAGGGAAAGGAGTGGTCCTGTTTTAAAGGAAAAGTCGTGAGGATTACCCCTGATTCCACGGAAACCAATTTCTACCGCATCGGCCTGGAATTGACGGCCCTGGAACAAAGATTGCCGATCGTTATCCATAAAGAAGACGGCCCCCTGAGGAGGCCTCTTTCAGCAGACTACGAGTTTTTCATCCGTACCAAATTGTTAAGGGCCATTCCCCGCGAGGCGGTCTGCGCGGTACTCAACTGCATCAGTTTCAAATCCGTACGGGCGGGAGAGCGCTTCATCTCCCAGGGAGAGCCGGGAGACATCTTTTTTGTTATTCAGAAAGGGTCTTGTTTGGTTGAAATTGAAAAAAATGGCGAGCGTTATCCGATCTCCCGGCGGAAAGAAGGAGAGGTCCTCGGGGAGATGGCTGTTTTAACCGGCGAACCCAGAAGCGCCCATGTGTATGCCGAAACGGATATGCACCTCTGGGGTCTGACGAAGGACCAATTCGACGGTCTGAGCCAACAATGCCCGGACTTGCGGGGGTTTTTGACCGAATTGGCGGCCCATCGCTTTGAATCTGACAAATATACGGCCGACAGGACCATCGGTAAATACCGGATTACCGATATCCTTGGGAAAGGAGGTTATGGGATTGTCTATAAAGGTGTTCATCGGGACTTGAATATGCCTGTGGCCATCAAAATGATGAAACACGACCTGGCCATGGATCCTGATTTTGTCGGTTCATTCCGAAACGAGGCCAAAACTATCGCCGCACTGAATCACGAAAACATCATAAAAGTCTATGATATTGAAGAACGTTACAGGACGTTGTTTATCATAACCGAACTCCTGGAAGGGAATCCCCTGGATTACCTGTTGGAAAAAATGGTCAGGTTTTCCGTGGCAAAAGCGTTGCCAATTTTGAGTCAGGTCTGCCGCGGTCTTGCATACGCTCATAAAAAGGGACTGGTCCACTTGGATATGAAGCCGGCCAATATCTTTGTCAGAGCCAACGAACAGGTCAAGATATTGGATTTTGGCCTGTCCCAGCCTCCGGGAACAGAAGATTTGTGCGGCCTGGGAACCCCCCACTATTTATCGCCTGAGCAAGTGGAAGGGAACGCAGTCGATGCCCGTTCCGACATCTATTCCCTGGGGATCACTGCCTATGAAATGGTCACAGGCCGGAGGCCGTTTGTGGAGGAAGATTTAACCAAACTAATGGATTGCCATATAAACCAGGAGATGCCCGACCCCCGCCCAATCGTCCCTGATCTGCCTGAAGATTTGATCCGTATTATTTTCAAGGCCGCTCAAAAAAATCCCTTAGCCCGGTATCAACAGGCAGAGCAGATGCTGGCTGATCTTCAGCAGATTTCGGAGCGGCTGGGTATCGCCACCGAATCCAACTCTAAAGAGCCGCGTAAGATGATGAGCCTTTTTCTCTTTTACCGCGATGATCAGCAGTTGAGGCTGAATGCAATTCTGGAAGAGTTCAGCCGGAGTATAACGGATCTCGGGGCCACTCTCAAGGCCGCCGAATTCAAGGACATAGAGTAACTCGGTCTTCGGCTGAGCAGGTAAGTGGGTCAGGGACATCCATAAACAACAATGCAGTTATAACTTCCTGTAATTCACAGATTATCAACATTGATAAATATATCTCATTTCAAACCGGAATCATCAGCGTTATCTTCTTACTTGACTAAAATTAGCTGTTTCCAAAAGGCACTCCGATTGAATTCACCCACGATTATCCCCCGGAGAAATGCCGGTGAACAGATACAGTCCGGAATCTTTGAACAACATCCGATTAAAGCTCTCTTGATTTTAATAAAGGCGCTGGATCAATCAGATGCCGGGCAAACCAGTTCTTACCTGTTCCTGTTTTGAAGGCAATAGACAAGAGCTCGGAAAAATGAAAAATGGGAACCACCTTTTTCAGAGTACACCGGATCTCAATGTTGAGATGGCACATGGCGCATGCTGTAACTATACATTCCGCTCCCGAATCGACAGCGTTCTGAACTATTTTATTGACCATCGGTCCCGCCACTTCCGGTTTTGCAGCAGAAAGAAACGTCCCGCAGCATCTTGACGAATAACTCCATCTTACAGGACTTGCCCCGTAACATGAGAGGATTTTTTCCATAAGACCATGATAATTTTTCTCATGGCGCAACTCTGGCGGACGCGCAAGCATGCAGCCGTAATAAGGCGCGCATTTCAAACCATTCAGAGTTGTATCCGGTATACAGCCGCTTCCGTCCATAAGCTCGAAGAAATGGAGTATCTTGAGCTCCGAATCTGCCTGCCTTCCCCATAACCGCTCATATTCATTTCTCGCTGATTCATTTCTTTTTAAAAGCGAGTGCGCCTGCTTCAAGTGAAGAATGCAGCTTGGACAGGCGACAAGAAGCGGGATCCCTTCCGGCGCAAGAGAAAGATTCCGGCATGACAGGTTAAATCCGAGACCGGGTTTTATGCCGTGGGCCGAAGAGCTCCCGCAGCAATTCCAGTCTGCAAGCTCCGTAAGACGGTATCCCATATGTCTGCAGACTTCGATCAGGGATTCGTTATTCTCTTTTGCCGTCGTAGCCAGGGAACAGCCCGGGAAATACGATATTTCGATTTCTCCGGCGTTCTTCATTCTTTTCCTCCCGTCAAACCTGGAAAAAGCTTTTGAACTGCGCTTATGTTGCGGATTTTTGAAGGACGCAGATCGAGTTTGCGCTTAGAAAGCATCTTCAACCCGATATCGATATCCGAAAATAATTCAAGCTGCCGCAATTTATGGCGCATCATAATTTCAAGTTTATGTGTACGGCCATACCTTTTTATCGAGTTTAAAACTTCCTTATGAAAATTTAATATTCCCGGCTCGGCTATCCTGGCGCCTTCTTCAACAGCAGTTTCACGCAGGGCGCTCATAACCGCGGCTATATCGACTGCCATCGGGCATTCGGTGGAACATGTATTGCACCCCATGCAGAGCCATATGTCGGAGGATTCGAGGGCTTCCCTTCTGAACCCGAGCTGAACCAGCCTTATCACGCCGTTTGGCCTGTACTTCATTGCATCAACCACCGGACAGCCGCTTCCGCAACACTGACAATGAAGACAACGCCTGAAATTGTCACCCGATCTCCGGACAATCTCTTCACAGAAGCCGCCTTCTGGTTCCGCGTTATTCCTTTTTTTATCAGAAGATTCTGTTCTCATAGTTTATGCCGTTTTTATAACAAATCATACCCCGCATCACTTCTACCGCACTCTTCCGGATAATCTTATCCTGAACACAAAAAGCCCTTCTATCTCTCCCTGCCCTCCATACATCAATAATCCAGTCCGTGTTTGGATTTTCGCCAAGCTGGACCCGATCTTTACATGTATAAGAGTTTATAGCCGAACATAAAGGAGGCATAAACCTTGAAAGATCTGAGTCAGACTGCGCAAAAGTTGTTCGGTATGCGGTTAAACTAATTGAAATTATTTTATGAGGGAAAGGTTTGATCGGAATCATACCGCAGTTGCGTAAAGAATATCTTTGAAATAGCCGCGGTCTTTATCCGAAATCTCAACGATGCAAACCCCGATTCCAACTGTTTTATTTTCACCGTCCATTTCATGCATATCCGACCAGACGACTTTTCCTGAAATCTTTATAGCATCGTAATCGGGAGGCCTTATGAGCAATGTGCATATTTCATTTAGAAGAAGAGTTTCATCACAGGTTACGGAGACCCCCAGAAGAAGGGATTCATCACAGGTTATGGAGACTCCCTGAGCGCTTATATTCGTCGTTTCACCCTCAACAGCTCCGCTTCTCAGGATAATCGTGACTGGCCATCTGGCATCCAGCCTGTAATGCTTTCGTCTGTCGGCAGGGTCGCTCAATGTTAACCCTCCTGTGTTAAAATAAACACTTTATTTGAAGAATTTACAGAAGAAATAAGAATTTAATCCTTATCTATTAAAAACCCGATATAATGTCAAACAATAACCAGCCTTTCACAGAAAGCTGGGGAAGCATAACATTCTTGCCGGGCATGCATGGCGGGTGAGTCTTTTTTCCAGAGTCTGCAGGGTATGGCTGGGTGAATTCACCTATATCCTATCGTGCTCGTTCATTATCTTATGTGGTGCGCGTACAACTTGCAATTCACCTGTTTCGGAGGATTTTGCAAGGAAGAATATTTTCAAGCGCGCGGATATGACAAAGGACGCCGAAATCAGGACAATAAAGAAATTCATGGTGCCTCTCGATATAATTACTATGACACAGGAAGAATATGAGAACAAAGATTCTCTTATGGCCGGGTATGCGCATAAGGGAGAGATTATATATGAAAATTGAAAGCTGATTCCGGCATCCCACAGAGAACGTATTATGCTTAAAAATTATTTATCAGGGAGCGAATAAGGATAGATATTGCAGGTTACAAAACAAGTTTAAAAGTTTAAAACGTTCCATAAATACCCCCCACCGGTAAGAGAATTGCCGAAAAGATGTTGAAAACCATAGGAGAAGTGCGCTCTTAAAAAGGCTGACTTTCTAAGCTCTTCAATTAATGGGACAATCAAATTTGCTATTTTTTAATTGACAAGGAGACTATAGGATGTCCCCAAGTGCTCACATTAGGCGGGGAAAAAGCCACAAGCTGGCTTTCCAGGCACTTTACATACTGGTACCTGTATAAGAATGATTTCGGCAGAGTGTTGCAGAAGGGGGCTTTGTAAATCCGCCTGATTTTATACAAATATCCTTTGACAAAATCCGGTTACAATGCAAATAAAATACAAACTGTTGCGCATGACATTTAATTTATTATGTATGAACAGCTTTATTTTTCCTTTAATTTATAATTACCGTAGATACCTACAGCAGAATCTTTCGGACTGTGTATTTCTGTACAGCACATTCAGCACGAATGTCCCCTATTTGAGTTCTGTTGTTTAAAAGGAGGCCTGCTTGAAAATCATTATCATCGGCGCCGGGGAGGTCGGATTTCACACTGCCCAGAGACTGACCACCGAAAATAAAGAGGTGGTGGTCATAGATAAACAGCCGGAAGCGTTAAAACGTTTTGTCGAACTGCTGGATGTTCAGACGTTCTGTGGTTCGGGCAGCAGTCCACGCATTCTGGAAGAGGCCGGTATCGCCGGCGCGGATATGTTACTGGCGGTAACCGACAGCGATGAGACGAATCTGGTAGCCTGCATGTTTACGGAATCGATAAGTGTGGGGGTCCGGAAACTGGCACGGATTCGTGATGAAGACTATTTCCATTTCAAACCCGAATTAGCACCTACTATGCTGAAGATTGAAACCATCATTAATCCGGAAAATGAGCTTACTAAAACCGTCTTGAATTCACTGGCTGTTCCAGGAGCTGAACACATCAATGATTTTGCCGATGGCAACATAAAACTGATTGGTGTTCGAATCGAAAAAGAGAGTCCGGTAATCGGAGTTCGACTGCATGAACTGCGGAAAAAATTCGGCAGCCTTCGATTTATTATAGCGGCGATATTCCGAAACGACCGCCTTACCATTCCTTTCGGAAACGATACAATCAACGCAGGCGATCTGGTCTATTTCGTTTGTGAAACAACGCAATTGAAGAAGGTCCTGAAAATATTCGGAAGTCGGACCGCGCCTGTTCATAACATATTGATTGTCGGCTGCGGAAATATCGGCATGAAAATAGCTCAGGAGATTGAAAAGCAGTCCTACCATCTCAGGATCATCGAGGCCAATCGTGAGCGGTGCCGGTTTCTTGCGGAGAAACTTAACAGCGCAATAGTACTTCATGGTGACGGGACCGACAAAACCTTATTAGAGGAAGAAAATATCCGGGATATAGACATGGTTATTTCTCTGACAGGAAATGAGGAAGTAAATTTTCTTACGTCACTTTTGGTAAAAAACATGGGCGCCAAGAGGACCATGACCCGGATCAACAAATTCGCCTATATGCCGATAATAAGCGATATAGGGTTGGGAAATATCATCAGCCCAAGGCTTTCAGCGATTAACAGCATTATTCAGCATGTCAGGCGCGGAAAAATTCTCTCATCTGTTTCACTCAAGGGTGAAGAGGCGGAGGTACTGGAAGCGGTTGCACTGGAAACTTCCGGTATTGTGGGGACCCCTCTGAAAAATCTCAATTTTCCCACCGGAGCCATTATCCTTGCCGTGGCTCATGGGAAAACCAGTATCATTCCGGACGGTGATACTGTTATTGAGCCAAACGACCGTGTAGTTATTTTATCTACCAGAAAAAATATTCCGAGAGTTGAACGTGAACTGATGGTTAAACTGGAGTATTTCTGAATGAGATTGTATTATGTGATACGATCTGTGGGAGCGATAGCTGTTTGTATCGGCCTTACCATGCTCTTGCCGCTTGCTTTCTCCGTGTATTATGATGATGGAAGCACACAGCCTCTTGTCCAGTCCATGTTGATAGTCCTGGGCATTGGGTTGCCGGTTCTCCTGTTTACTCGTCGTTTCGACCAACCCTATATGAACCACAGAAATGCCATGACAATCGTCACTATCGGGTGGATTGCGGCTACCTTGATCGGCGCACTTCCTTTCTTTCTGGCCGGGACATTCGGCACATTTACAGACTGCGTATTTGAATCCATCTCCGGCTTCAGCACCACCGGTTCATCTGTCCTGACAGATATCGAATGCGTCCCGAAAGGAATATTGATGTGGCGAAGCCTGACTCACTGGCTTGGAGGCATGGGTATCATTGTTCTGTCTCTTGCCATTCTGCCTTTTCTCGGACTGGGAGGCATGCAGCTTTACAGGGCTGAAGCGCCGGGACCAACACCGGACAAACTGACCCCCCGGATACGGGATACGGCGTCTGCTCTCTGGATAATATATCTTGTTTTTACATTAGTTATGATAATTCTGCTGATGTTCGGCGGTATGGATTTGTTTGATTCGATATGCCATACTTTCGGCACTCTGGCAACGGGCGGGTTTTCAACGAAGAATTTATCGATAGCATACTATAACAGCGCCTATATAGATGCAGTTATTACCATCTTCATGCTGCTGGCCGGAATAAATTTTTCGCTGCACTATCAATTGCTTTTCGGCAAAATAAAACCCGTGTTCAGCGATCCGGAGCTTAGATTTTTTCTGTTGGTTGTAGCATTTTTGATTCTGGTTACAGCATTTGTTTTGTATCAAACGACATATCCCGGGTTGAGTCAGTCATTCCGATATGCCGCGTTCCAGGTTTCGTCTATCATTACCACAACAGGTTATGTCACGGCTGATTTTGAAATCTGGCCTTTTCTTTCTCAGAGCATCCTTCTTTTCTGCATGTTTTTAGGGGCCAGCGCCGGATCGACCGGAGGCGGAATGAAATGCATGCGCATCATGCTTCTGTTAAAGCATATCTACCTCGAATTATTCCGCATCATTCATCCCCGTGCCGTTACGCAGCTAAAATTCGGAAAACGACTGGTGACCGAAGATATCATAAGGGGAGTATGGGGATTCTTTATTATGTATATAGGACTGTTCCTTTTATCATCATTTGTGCTTACAGCCCTGGGAATCGATCTGGTCACCTCTTTTTCTGCAGTTGCCGCCTGTATAGGAAACGTAGGCCCTGGCCTCGGATCTGTCGGTCCTACAAACAATTATGCGCACCTTCCAGTTGTTGCCAAATGGATGTTAAGCATCTGCATGCTTCTGGGCAGGCTGGAAATCTATACGGTCATAATCCTGTTTGTTCCTGAATTCTGGCGCAAATAAAGGCGTCAGCTTTACCCCAAATCCTGAAACCTACTTAGTTTCCATCCGGAAATGGCCCTTTTGTGCGATCTCGGTGTCAATCTGCGGGATTACTTGTGCGGCATACATTGCGTATGCCTTAAGCGCAATCCCTTGATTTCCTTGAGCTTGCCCAAAATTGCCTATTTCCGAATTGGAAACGCAAATGTGTCCGCGTTTTGTTTTCGGATGGAGACTACTGATAATGTCTCCCACTTAAAATTGTATTTGAGGCCATCAAGCAATTGTTAGAAGCTGACGAAAACATGGGAAAAAGACAGGCTTCATCATTTTCCAAATATCCTTTGACAAAATCCGGTTACAATGCAAATAAAATACAAACTGTTGCGCATGACATTTAATTTATTATGTATGAACAGCTTTATTTTTCCTTTAAT
>RPRI01000182.1 GCA_003818505.1 Desulfobacteraceae bacterium
GATGGAAGGACTGGCCGAGCCCGGCACCACCTACGTCACCACCGAGACCTTCAAACTCACTGAGGGGTTTTTCCGTTTTGAGGGATTAGGGAAGAAAGAAATCAAAGGAAAGGCAGAACCCATCGAGGTCTACCGGGTCATAGCCACGAGCAGCATGAGAACCCGGTTTGATGTGAGCGCCGAACGGGGCCTGACCCCTTTGATGGGAAGACAGCAGGAACTCGAGTTTCTGCTCGATGCCTATCATCGTGCCAGAGAGGGAAACGGGCAGGCCGTGGTCATCTCATCCGAAGCGGGCATGGGCAAGTCCCGCCTGCTCTATGAATTTCGCAAAGCAATTGCAAACGATGACGTCTTTTTTTACGAAGGCAAATGCTTGTCGTATAGCCAAAGAGCCGCATATCATCCGATCATCGACGTTCTCAAAGCCTATTTCCGGGTAGATGATGGCGAACCGGATTCGGCAGTGCGTGAAAAAGTCATGAAGGGTCTGGATGCGCTCAGCATTGATGCCGCCCGCACTTTGCCTTGCCTGCTGGAGCTGTTGTCTGTCAAGGACAGCGGGATAGACCAGGAGGTGATGGGTCCGGAGGCCAAACGGGAACGGATAAACGACACATTAAGCCGCATGGTGATCAAAGCGGCGCGGCTGCGGCCCATGGTGCTTGCCATAGAAGATCTCCACTGGATGGATGCAAGCTCGGGGGAGGCAGTCGGATATCTCCTGGAGCGCATTCCGACGGAGCAGGTTCTGCTCGTGTTTACATGCAGGCCCGAGTTTGCCCCCAATTGGGGTGCGAAATCCTATTGCCATCACCTCATCGTATCCCGGTTATCCGATCATGAAAGCATTGCCATCGCATCGCATTTGCTGCAAACCGAGGGCATTGAAGATGAGCTTGCTGATCTCGTTATTGAAAAAACCGAAGGCGTGCCGTTTTTTGTCGAAGAGTTCATGAAGTCCCTCAGGGATCTGGGGGTAATCGAGATGCAGGAGGGCCTCTGCCGCCTGGCTTCCAAAGTAACGATGAATCTTCCTTCCAGCATTCAGGATATCATCACGGCGCGGATCGATATCCTGCCGGAGTCTGCCAAACTGATCATCAAGACTGGTTCTGCCATCGAACGGAAATTTAGCCACGAACTGATACAACTGGCCACCGGATGCGAAGCAACGGAGCTTGCGGCCGGCCTGTCAGCCTTGAAGGATGCGGAGTTGATTTACCAGCGTGGAGTTGGCGCGGACACCACTTATATTTTCAAGCATGCCCTGACCATGGAAGTGGTCTACGCATCCCTTTTGACGGGCCAGAAACAGGAGCTTCATCGTAAGGTGGGCAGATCCATCGAACTGCTGCACAAAGATACGATCGAGGAGCACTGCGTGACGCTGGCCAGGCATTTTACGGAAGGCGCTTTGTATGAGGAGGCAGCCAGATACGCCAAGGCTGCCGCAAAAAGAGCTATGCGCTCAGGGGTTTACACCGATGCCATCGCTCATGCGAAAGTCCAGGTTCATGCGCTTGAGAAGTTGCCGATTACCGAGTCGATCCAAAAACAGATCATCGACGCCCGTACGGTTCTGGCAAGCTATTTTATCGGATTAAATCGCCATTTGGAAGCAAAGGAAGCGGTAGATTCAATTGTGGACCTAACAATCGCAATGGATTATAGGAAAAGGCTTCCGGGAATATATTTGGCACTCGGTTCCTTTTATTGGGTAAAAAATGACTTAGAGAAATATTTTCAATACCTGCAGCAGGCGATCGATCTGGCTGAAAGAACCGGGGATTGGATCAATTTGTGGTACGGCAATTATTTTCTTGGTAGCGCGCTTTCATTCGAATGTCAGTTTGAAAAAGCCATTGATTGCTTCAATATTTGTTTGCAATTGAGTGAGATGGGCAATAACCTTCGCGGGAGCACATTTGTAAAAGGGACTATGAGTACATTTGCACTTTCATTTATTGGAAAAATAGACGCCGCTTACGTAATAAGCGGTGAAGCCGTTCAAGCTGGCGAAAAGTGCGGGGATGCCCACACCAAAGGCATGGCCTATGCCAGCCATGGATGCGCCTGTTTCTTTAAGGGTGATTTTGAGCCGGCCGGCCATTTTTTAACTGATGCCATAGATCTTTGCAGCAAATCAGGCCAAGCGACATGGAGATGCTGGGCTGAGTTTTGGCTTGCAAACACATATTATTTCACCCGTTGCTATAAAGAATCTATTCATTTCTATGACCAATCGATTTCTACCATGAGAGAAATGGGGCAAGCTCACTCATGGACGTTCTACCATAAGGTTTCATTGGAAAGGGCAATCCTGTCTGACGGCGGCACAACCACCCCCGCCTTTGAACCTGATACCTACCGCAGGGAAAACAAATTCAAACTGAATGAGGGAATTATCGAATCGACGATTGCCGATATCCTGATCAAACTCGATCCCAGGTTCATCCCTGAAGCTGAAGCGGCCGTCCAAGCGGCCATTGCCGCTGACGAACGCAACCAGACCAAATGGTATCTCGGACAGGACTATGCGGTTTATTCCGAAGTGTGTCGAATAAAGGGGGATATGCCGCTTGCGCGGGCGCACCTGATGAAGGCCATTGAAATTTTCAGGGAATGTGGCGCCGATGGCTGGGTTGAAAAGTATGAGAAGGAGCTGACTTTGTTGCAATAGAGGGGGTTCAATCTTGACTGTGGGAGATTGAAGATGAAATGTCTCAGGTGCTGGTTAGAAAACCGAAAAGAGGCCCGCCCTGTTACGTGAGATGGACCTGCAATTGGACCTGGATCAACGCACATCACCTTCGATAGCCATTTTGATCGTATCCCTGCCTTACCCGGATTCTTCTGCTTTTTCTGTATCGCCAGGAATAGTTACCGTGTACCGGATTATACAATCTCTTGACAGAAAATCAGAAAGAACATATTTTAAAGCTCTTAATGACCATAATGATCATAAATACCAAAGGAGGACATTGTGAAAAATGAAATGATATCTATTGTAGAAGCAAAAAAAAGATTTTCAGAGATCATCAACCGAAGCGCCTACTCCGACTGCCGAATCATCATCACAAAACGAAACCGTCCGGTGGCTGCAGTGATCAATATGGAAGACCTTCAGTCTCTGGAACAAAGCAATAAGCGAAAAGGACTTATGGAAGTGATCGGAAAGTGGCAAGGATTTGATGAACTGCAGGATGCCATTGACAACGCAGTTGAGAATCGTCACCTTGAAGGAGCCGGCCGGGATGTATCTCTTTGATACGGATGTCATTACAAATCTTCTCAAAAAAATGCCTTCACAGACTCTGATCCGCCGGCTGGAAAATGTCAGACATGAAGATCAGTTCATTACGGTGGTAACGGTTGCGGAAATCATCTACGGGGCTGAAAAAAGCCATCGGCCGGAGTATCACCTGAAAAATCTGGAAGAAATTCTTCTTCCGACGGTGTCTGTTCTTGATTTTGACATCAGAGCCGCCTATATCGCTGGAAATATCCGGGCGTATCTTGAAAAAGCAGGGATTCTGATTGCATGGGCGGACATTCAGATCGCAGCCATTGCCATGACGCATGATATGACCCTGGTCACCGGAAATTTGAAACATTTTTCACGGATTTCTGGTTTGAAAGTTGAGAACTGGCTGATGGATTAACCGATTGAATTCCTGCATACGAGGTAACACGTTGAATATTTGACCAAAGGTTGACATCTCCGAATACTTTGAGTAAATTTACTCAAAGTATTGAGATAATCGTAAGGAGATTAAATGTACCATAGACCGGTTTATCAGATTGTTTCTGTCCGATTAAAAGAGCCTCGCAGGTTTCTGCAGGTCCTGACAGGCCCGCGACAGACCGGAAAGACCACGCTTATTCGCCAGGCCATGGAGTCGCTCATTATTCCATGCCACTACGCATCCGCCGATGAACCGACATTGCAGAACCTTACCTGGATTGAACAACAGTGGGAAATCGGGCGATTATTGACACGGGAGGTCGGTAACAGGACTGGCGCATTGCTGGTTCTGGACGAGATACAGAAAGTTGCCGGATGGTCCGAGACGGTAAAGCGTCTGTGGGATTCGGACTCCGTGGGAAAGGTGCCGCTCAAGGTTGCGCTTCTGGGTTCCGCGCCGCTTTTAATTCAGCGCGGATTGACCGAAAGTCTCGCGGGTCGCTTTGAAGTGATTCCGGTTGCCCACTGGTCTTACCCTGAGATGAAAGACGCCTTTGGATTCGGGCCGGACCAGTATGTCTATTTCGGGGGATATCCGGGCGCTGCGGAATTGATTGACGACCGGCAGCGATGGTCACGTTATATTATTGACTCGCTCATTGAAACGACGATCTCCCGCGATATTCTGCTTATGACGCGCGTGGACAAACCGGCGCTATTGCGCAGGCTGTTTCACCTCGGCTGTAATTATTCCGGGCAGATACTCTCCTATCAAAAAATGATCGGGCAACTTCAGGATGCGGGCAATACCACGACATTGGCCCATTATCTGGAACTTCTTTCAGGCGCAGGCATGTTGACCGGCCTGCAGAAACTGGCTGTGCAGCGCGTTCAGCAGCGCGCCTCAAGCCCTAAACTTCAGATATTGAACACGGCGCTGTTAAGCGCTCAATCCAATCTCTCCTTTGACGCCGCCCGGAAGGATCGGGAATTCTGGGGTCGCTTGGTGGAATCATCGGTAGGCGCCCATTTAATCAACAGTGCAGCAGGGAAAGGCATTGAAGTATTTTACTGGCGGGAACGCAACAAAGAAATCGATTTCGTTTTGCGCAGAAATAATGTCCTGGTGGCCATTGAAGTAAAGAGCGGAGTCAGCAAGGGTAATCTGCCGGGAATGGAAGCGTTCGGCAGGATATTCAAACCGAAACGCAAGTTGCTGGTCGGAGGAGATGGTATTTTACTGGAAAGGTTTCTCTCACATCCTGTGGAAGAATGGCTTGATTAGGCGGCGGGAAAAAGAAATAAAAAAACCGCCTGATTATACCGAATTTTGGAGAAGCAATTTGATGGTCGTTCAATCAATAGGAGGGTGTCATGATCTGCCCGGAATGTCGGAACGAAATCCCCGAAGGCTCCAAGTTCTGCAAGGAATGCGGCCGAAAGCTTGATCTCATTTGTCCTGAATGCGGCAGAAACGTGCCCCTGGACAGTAAATTCTGCATCGACTGCGGCCACGACCTGTGCAGGCCCGTCAGCCCAAAAGATGTTCCAAAAATCGACTATCAACATCCCCAGTCCTACACCCCGAAGCACCTGGCCGAAAAGATCCTCACCACCCGAAGCGCCATCGAGGGGGAGCGCAAGATTGTCACCGTAATGTTCGCGGATGTGGCCGAATTCACTTCCCTATCCGAAAAGCTGGATCCCGAGGACGTGCACGGGATCATGGATGGCTGTTTCAAAATTCTCATGGATGAGATTCACCGCTACGAGGGGACGATCAACCAGTTCACCGGAGATGGGGTGATGGCCCTTTTTGGTGCCCCCTTGGCCCACGAAGATCATGCGCAACGCGCATGTCATGCGGCCCTGGCTATTCAAAAGGCGATGCAGGAATACGGGGAGCGAGTGCACAGGATTCACGGGATTGATTTCAAGATGCGCATCGGCCTGAACTCCGGTCCGGTGGTGGTGGGTTCCATAGGAGACGATTTACGGATGGACTACACGGCCCAGGGCGATACATCCAATCTGGCCGCAAGGATGGAAAACATCGCCTGTCCCGGCGGCATTTGGGTGACCCGGCATATTTACCGGCAGACCAAAGAATTTTTTGAGTTCGAGTCCCTTGGCGAGATTCAGGTCAAAGGCAAGGAAAAACCAATCGAGGCTTATCAGCTCTTAAGGCCCACCCAGGTGCGAACGCGGATCGCCGCTTCCACGGCCAAGGGGTTGACCCGGTTTATGGGCCGGGGCCGTGAGATGGAAACCCTGAAAGAAGCCTTCGAGAAAGTGCGATCAGCAGAAGGCCAGGTGGTCGGTATCGTGGGTGAGGCGGGGGTCGGTAAATCGAGACTGCTGCTGGAGTTCCTCAATCTTCTTCCAAAAGACGGTTACGGGTATTTTGAAGGTCGATGTCTTCACTATGGCGGAGCCATGCCCTATTTGCCCATACTGGACGTTCTCAGATCTTTCCTCGATGTCAAGGAAGGGGAGCAGGAACAGACCGTCCGACAGAAGCTCAAAGAGAGAATCCTCGGGCTGGATAAAAATCTCCGGCACATCATTTCGCCCATTCAGGAACTCCTGTCTATCAAAGTCGATGACGAAGTCTACGCACGTCTGGAACCAAAACAAAAACGGGAAAAGACATTTGAAGCCATCCGGGACCTGCTGGTCAGAGGCAGTCAGGACCGGCCCCTTGTTCTGACCATTGAAGACCTTCACTGGATCGACAAGACCACGGAAGAATTTCTAAGCTATATGATCGGCTGGCTTCCGAGAACCCGCATTCTCCTTCTTCTTTTGCACCGGCCCGAATATACCCATCCGTGGGGGAGCAAGTCATATTACAGCAGGATCGGCGTGGAACAGCTCTCCACCATCACCAGTGCCGATCTTATCAGAGCGATCCTGGATGGAGACGTGGTGCCTGAGCTGCGGGATTTAATCCTTACCCGGGCAGCCGGAAACCCGCTTTTCATGGAGGAACTAACATATAACCTGTTGGATAACGGCTCCATTCGGAAAAAAGACGATCACTTTATCCTGGCGCAAGATGCCTGTGGTCTCCAGGTCCCGGACACCATTCAAGGGATCATTGCCGCCCGCATGGATCGTCTGGAGGAAAGCCTGAAAAGGATCATGCAAGTGGCTGCAGTGGTCGGCCGGGAGTTTGCCTTTCGCATCCTGGAAACCATCTTGGAGATGAAAGAGGGGCTTAAGTCCGGGCTGGTCAATTTGCAGGGGCTCGAATTCATTTACGAGAAAAGCCTCTTTCCTGAGCTGGAGTACATATTCAGACACGCCCTGGTGCAGGAGGTGGCCTACAATAGCCTACTGATCAACCGGAGGAAGGAAATCCACGAAAAAATCGGCCAGGCCATTGAAAACCTGCATCGCCAGCGGCTGGAAGAGTTTTACGAGATGCTGGCCTATCACTATTCGAAAAGTGGAAACCTGCCTAAAGCCTATGAGTTCCTCAAGCAGGCGGCCAGGAAAGCGGTTCAAAAAGACGCCTTGCTTGAAGGACTCCGGTTCTACAATGAAGCCATGGGGGTTCTTTTGAAACTTTCCCCAACCGACGAGAACAAGAGAGAGCAGATAAAGCTTATTGTGTCGATGTGTATTTCTGAGGTGAAGACAGGTTTTTCAGTGGATTTTTTCCCTTTGCTTCAAAAAGCCGAAGTCTTGGCCGAGGATCTGAAAGACGAAATGAGCAGACTGACCATACGAAGTTACTTGGGGTTCTTTTATCTTTTCAAAGGTGGCAATTCAAAACTCGGATGGGAATACCTGGAGAGTTGTATCGAGCATCCGGAATTAATCCATGATATTGGATTCACAATCTCAAATGGGTTTGATCTATGTACATCCGCTCTTGTTCTTGGCGATTTTCAAAGTATCAACCGGATCGCCCCAACGGTCATCGGTTTGATTGAAACTCGGCAAACACAGGCTGAATTTTATGAAAAGCCTTTCAATCCCTATTCGTATATTCTCTCGGTTTGGGGCCATGCAACAGGGATGTCGGGCAATTTCGATAATGGCGAAAGATTGCTTGTGAAGGGTTTGTTGTTTGCAGAGAAAATTAATCACCGAGCTACCTTAGGACAGGTTCGACTTATGTATGGCGGCTCGCTTGCACTCAAAGGAGATGGGCATAGTGCGATAACTATTATTAAGAAAGCGATCAAGGATCTCGAAGAATCGCAGACCATGATTACCATCGGTATTGCCTGGACCTGGCTGGGATACGCCCACTATTTGATGGGAGACTACCAGATTGCACTTGAGTTCACAGAAAAGGGGCTGAAAATACAGACTGATCTTGGTCTGCCCTACCTTAGATCATTCTGTCATTATTGTTGCAGCCTGGTCCACTTTTGCATGGACAACCTGGAAAACGCTAAAAATCAGGCTGAACAGGCTCTGCAGTACTCATTGGCAAATAATGAAAAATTCATCCCAGATATTTCGAAAATATTACTCTGGAGGGTTTTAGCCAAAATCGACCCAGAGCAAATCAAGGTCGCGGAAAAGCAAATTCTGCAAGGGATCAGCTCGCTCGAAGAGCTGGGAATGCTGCCTAGTTCCGGTATTTCTTATTTATGGTTAGGGGAGATTTTCGCTGAGTCGGGCCGCAAAGAAGCGGCTCTGATAAACCTGCGAAAGGCCGAGACCCTGTTCCGGGAGATGGGCATGGATTACTGGCTGGGCAAGGCGCAGGAGGCTCTGGCGAAACTGCTTTAGAAAAATTGGATAAGGAATTTTTCATCACCCGACAACCTTTTGATGGGGGGCATTAAAGATGATTTGCCCGAAGTGTGATCATGAAAATCGGGAAATGAGAAAGTTCTGCAAAGAATGAGGAACAAAACTTTTATTGATCTGCCCGAATTGCTGTACCGAATGACAGGTGAAATGGATAAACAACTATGCCGAACCACGAAAGTACAGAGAAGAGCATTGTTCAGCGCCTGATAAAGAAGGTTGGAAATCCGCTGGAGTGGCGCTGGGCTGATAAAGTTTTAATCCTTATCGGGATACAGGTTGTAGCTTTTGGATCAGCCATGTTGTATCTTTGCCTCGCGATTCAGTTTCCGGAAATTCTTGCCAATTGTATGAATCCATCAGCTTTAACCTACGTTTTAAAAATAAACATTTCGTTTTTTCTCTTATATGGCATTTACGCTTTATTGGCGTATCGGTTCCGCAAGCGCAGCCCAAATAGTAAATGGCTTGCGTACAGTTTCGCAGTAATAATATCCATACATACATTCATATTTATGGCCGGGATCGGCTATGCGACTAATCCCATTACATTTCTTAGTATAATTAGTCAGGCAATTATTGGATTGTTGCTTTTCGATATTTACTGCTCTTTGTTAATACTTTGCACATGGGGATTGATGTTTGTAATACAAATATCAGGAGAATTATTCGGGTTGTTGAAATATGCCCCATATCTTATAGAACCGCCGTTCACAGATGGCAAAATTGACAATTTATGGCTTATTTTGAATATGGGGGAAGGAATTTTTTCAGTACTAGTGATCTTTATTTTATCTGCTTACACTATTAACCGGTGGCATAAAAGAGAGGAGCAGGTAATCGAGCTGTCTGAGCTGCTGAAAAAAATGTTTGGACGGTATCTCTCTGTCGAAGTCATGAACTCTCTTATTGAAAACCCTTCCGCCCTGGAACTGGGC
>RPRI01000183.1 GCA_003818505.1 Desulfobacteraceae bacterium
GCGTTTTTGCCAAAATCGAGAAGTACGGCTGGACCGGAATTGCCTTTGTGAACACGGAAGCCGGCGCGGCGTCTGTCGCCTTGACCGCCTATAACGACAATGGAACTGCGGTAGCTACCCAGGTTCTTCCTGTAAGCGGATATGCCAAGGTGGTTGATTTTGCGGAGACGATCTTCTCACAGGATATAAGCGGCGCCACCTACATTGCCTACTCATCAGACAGGAATGTTGTGGGTTTTCAGCTAAATGGCACCTCGGGCAGCATGATGCTCGATGGGCTGCCAGGACTTGGTTCAACCAATTGATCCACCAAAATGCACTGTTACGGCGATCAGAAATCAGAAGGTATTGTTTCTTGAACGGGCATTCCTGACAGATGTAGCATGTTATCTTTTACGGGGAAGGGGTGAATTATGAAACTATTCGTATTCACCCTTTCGAATAAGCGTCATTCTGTAGCGTAGTTGCAGAATGACGCTTATTCGAAGTCAAGCATTTGATAAAATTGACAGAACTACAACCTTTCATATGGCAATCATCATTGTGACCCCGATATAAATACCGTCTGTAGAATAAGAAAATCCCAGTTATGCATGCTGTTCGATGACAGGGGGTTTCTGTTAATTGACTTGCCGGACCGATAGTGTTATGGAAATACTATATTAATCAGGAAGTTGATGGGGACACAAAAATTTATACAAACCGATGAGGCGGCTTTATGTTGTTCAGACGTTTGCTTTATTTCTTGTTTCTGATTCTCCTGCCGGTTTTATCTGCATTACCCGAAGCTTTATATTCCCAGGAAAATGAACTCGAAAAAGCCAACGTCCTAAATGAAAAAGCTGAACAGCTTTACAAACAAGGTCGATATATTGAGGCTCTTCCTCTCGCACAGCAGATTCTGGAAATACGTGAAAAAGTTCTTGGCCCTGAGCATCCGGATACTGCAGGAAGCATTAACAACCTTGCTATGATTTATTATTCTCTTGGCGAGTACAGTAAGGCCGAGCCTCTTTACAAGCGTGCGCTTGCTATCGCAGAAAAAGCTCTTGGCCCTGAGCATCCGGACACTGCACTAAGCCTTAACAACCTTGCTGAGCTTTATAGATATCTTGGTGATTACAGTAAAGCTGAGCCTCTTTTCAAACGTGCGCTTGCTATCAGAGAAAAAGTTCTTGGCTCAGAGCATCGGGGTACTGCAACAAGCCTTAACGACCTTGCCGAGTTTTATCGGACTCTTGGCGATTACAGCAAGGCCGAGCCTCTTTATAAACGTGCGCTTGATATCTACGAAAAAGCTCTTGGCCCAGATCATCAGTATACGGCAACAAGCATTAACAACCTTGCCGCGCTTTATTATTCTCTTGGCGATTACAGCAAGGCAGAGCTTCTTTATAAACGAGCGCTTGCAATCCATGAAAAAGCTCTTGGACCCGAGCATCCGCTCACGGCAACAAGCATTAACAACCTTGCTTTGCTTTATTATTCTCTTGGTGATTACAGCAAGGCAGAGCCTCTTTACAAGCGAGCGCTTGCTATCGCAGAAAAAGCTCTTGGCCCTGAGCATCCTGATACAGCAACAAGCATTAACAACCTTGCCGAGCTTTATTATTCTCTTGGCGATTACAGCAAGGCAGAGCTTCTTTATAAACGAGCGCTTGCAATCCATGAAAAAGCTCTTGGACCCGAGCATCCGCTCACGGCAACAAGCCTTAACAACCTTGCTGTGCTTTATATGACTCTTGGCGATTACAGCAAGGCTGAGCCTCTTTTAAAACGTGCGCTTGCTATTAATGAAAAAGTTCTTGGCCCAGAGCATCCGAATACTGCACAAAGCCTTAACAATCTTGCCGGGCTTTATCGAACTCTTGGTAATTACAGCGACGATCCACTTCTTTTTGTAGAACTGTTTAAGGTTGAGCCTCTTTTAAAACGTGCGCTTGCTATCAGAGAAAAAGTTCTTGGCTCAGAGCATCAGGATATTGCGGAAAGCCTCAACAACCTTGCTTTGCTTTATTATTCTCTTGGTGATTACAGCAAGGCTGAGCCTCTTTTCAAACGCACGCTTGCAATCCATGAAAAAGCTCTTGGCCCTGAGCATTCGCTCACGGCAACAAGCATTAACAACCTTGCCTCGCTTTATGCGGCAGAGGATGATTTCCTCCACGCTCATGAATTTTATGTAAAGGCTCAAACCATAGACAGTAAAATAATAGACCAGGTAATGGGATTTACTTCGGAAGAGCAGAAAATTCAGTTTTTATCTACAAGGAAGGCTGCTCTGGAAGCAACAATCAGTCTGGCTGCTTTTCATCTGTCAAGTGATCCTCAGGTCATTGCCGATGTTCTTGATGTCTGGCTGAGGCGAAAAGGCTTGATCCTGGAGGCTCAGCGCAGATACCAGGATGCACTGGTCTATTCTGATGACCCTGAAGCGGCACAGGTTTTTCAATCTCTTTCCCGTGTACGTTCCCAGTTATCGCGTCTGGTTTTCGGCGACCGGGAAATATAAGCCCTGAAAACTTACGCCTGAAAATTGCCGAACTGGAGAAAGAAAAGGAAGATCTGGAAGCAAGGCTTTCCCGTTTGAGCCAGGCATTTGCAAAGCAAAAAACAGTAGAGCGGGCAGATGCCCGAACGGTAGCCGCTGCTTTTCCTCAAAACACCGCTTTGCTGGAGTTTGCCAAAATCTCAAAAATCAATTCCAAGGCAAAAGGCAAAGAACCCAAATGGGGGCCGAAACATTATCTTGCTTTTGTTGTTCATGCAGGTATCGGCGGCAAGGTAAGGCTTGTAAACCTTGGCGAGGCGGATATAATTGACAAGGCAATTGCCGGTTTTAAACATTCCGTGGCAGATTCGGCGGCCGGTTCGGAGGAATCTCAAAGAGCAGAAATCAGCACATATACCCGCAAGCTTTACAGCCTTGTTTTTGAGCCGATCAAAAAAGAACTCGGCCCGGTAAAGGAAGTCTTTATTTCGCCGGACGGCAATTTAAACCTGATCCCCTTTGAAGCGCTGCATGACTCACAGGGGCGCTACCTGATAGAGGATTACACATTCAATTATCTTGCCGCAGGAAGGGATATTGCGGGCTTCGGCAAAATAAAGGAAAAAGCGGGCAGATGTCTGTTGATGGGAAATCCGGACTTTGACATGAGCGGGGAGGAAAAAGAAATCGCCCTGACTCGCCTCGGATTGAACCGGCAAAATGAAAATCAAATACTTAAGGCGAGACGGTCGGGGGAAATGCGCGGGATGCGTTTTGCACCGCTTCCGGGGACACGCAAGGAAATTGAGGCTATTGCCGGGATCTTAGGTTCTGAAAAAGCCGAAACCTTCACAGGAAAGCAGGCCCTGTCTGACGTGCTGGCTACAAGGCGTTCACCACGTATTTTACACATTGCAACTCACGGATTTTTCCTTGCTGATCAGGACATTACAGCTTTTGCCGATTCAAAGGACCGGGGAATTACAACGGTCAAACCTCTGCCGATCGGTAAATACGATAATCCCTTAAGGCGTTCAGGTCTTGCTCTGGCAGGCGCCAATCTGAGCCTTCAGACCGAAAATACTGATGCGAGCGACGGACTGCTCACTGCTGAAAAGGTTTTGGGGCTGCGCCTTGGAGGAACCGAACTTGTGGTTCTTTCCGCCTGCCAGACCGGACTTGGTGATGTAAAAGCGGGAGAGGGCGTGTATGGTTTGCGCAGGGCTATTACACAGGCGGGCGCCAAGGGACTGGTTATGAGCATGTGGTCTGTTCCTGACAGGGAGACTCAGGAGTTAATGACGGCTTTTTACAGGAATCTGGAATCAGGCAGGTACAGCCGTGTTCAGGCTTTGCGCATGGCGGCATTGGAGCAAATGGAAACGGTAAGAAACCGCTACGGCAATACAAATCCTTTTTACTGGGGAGCCTTCGTTTTCTTGGGTGAAGCGAAGTAGGAACGACATCCTCCACAACTTCTTTGAGTGCACTTGGAGTTGTACATTTCGAACGGTATTCATTGTTTTTTAGGATTTGCATTTATACGTAGTAGTAGGTGCTATACGAACTACCTTTGTTGGACTAGAGAGACAAACGGAATCAGAATAATGGTAAGGATGCTTTCGTCGAAACGACCGTATTTTCGGTGCATGGCGGCCAGTCGCTCATTCATTTTGGCTTCGCAGTCTTCCTTTGAATGTCCGGAGATCATAAGAACTCGTTCATTCATAGGGATTACTGAAAATGAATCTAAGTCAATTTTATTTTCAAGTATCTCAATTCGTCTTTTAACGTTCACGGTAAGTTTTCCTCTCCAGTACAAATTTTTCAACGGTTTCAAGCCTTTCTTCGATTTCAGATAATTCACTGTACTTCAAATAATGTGTGATAATATCATTTGCCACAGATCTCTTTAAAAAATTGCTATCATTGTCCAGAAGGCCTACCAAGGTTTCAACAGCCTTTCCTATGTTAGCTCTGAGGCAGTTCATAGCGTCTGTTACAAGTTCATTCTGCTGCTGCTTCAGTGCTGCAACAAAGTCAGGGTTTTTCAGCCACCTGTAATAAGTATCGGTTCGAATTTTTGCTTGTCTACACGCTTCCTGAACGCTCGGAGCAACTGCAAGATAGGGCAAGGCTCGCCTTTGCCTATCGTTTAATTCCGCATGGTTCAAAGCTGAATCTGACATTTTTAACTCCCTATTGCTTTATTTCATTGAATCTCAACTATTTCCGTATCAAGCATTTTCGATTCTGTCCTTATCTTCTAAACGGCTTTTCATTCAAGTGACTAACATTAACCTCTGGCTGATGATCGATTCTGGTATGAAATTTCCTTGATAAGCCCCTGTCTATTTGGTCGTATTGCGGCCATCGCTTCTGCGCTTCGGCCCCTTCTTTTTCCTGCAAGAGTCGGATTTGTTCCGAAACGGTAGGGGTGACAGCTACAATAAGTCGTCGTACATTCCCGAACAAGTTTCGAGCATCCCCCCATACAGTGAAGACAGAATTTCCGGATAATCTTGACTGAAGGACGGCCCCTGCCTAAGCGAAACGGGAAAAAATGGCAATAATCATATAGAGGGTTTAATCCATGTCCACCACAGTTTGGTATTTCTCTCGCGGAGCCAACACACGCAGAACATTGCAATTTGATGGCACGGCCAGGTGTCATTTTTTTGGTAATTTTTATTTTGCGCATATGAATCCTCTCAGACGATCTGCCGTCAGTCTCAATTAAGTCGATACTGTTCATTTTCAAACCTCAGAAAGATATCCCATCATCTTTACACGCTTCATCAAGAATTCTTAAAATTCGCTTTTCAACAGACAAATAGATCTCGTCGTTGATCTTGTGGCGAATATCCGATGCCAACATTGATTTCTCCCTTTTTGCAAAGCTCAATGCCTCTTCTCGAATCTCAACTATTTCCGGTGCGTGCTTTTTTGCACATTCAACGCAAACCAAACTTTTGCCGATTCCAAAATCAAGTCCGCCCGGTTCAGTTCGATTTCCACAAATTACGCATGGATCGTTCGTCAAAACATTGTTTAAGAATAGTTTAATTTTCTTCTCAACGTCGCCAGTTTCCTCTTTTGTTTCTTTTTTCATTTTGAATCTCCTTTATTTTAATTGTTAGTGAGGCACTGGTATTCGCAGCAACCCGCTCGGCCAAGTTTTAAAAGCTCTCTTAAAAAACACCCAAGCAACAACAAAAAAACAACAGGCATGGTAATACATGTAGTACGCTATGAAACCTTAGACTAAATGCCAGAAATGCGAAAAATGCTAAAAACTATATAAGGCCTTGAATATTAAGCAACTGCATTGCTTTTCTCATCTATTATAGTCTCAGGAATCAAGAGACTAACTTCGACTTTAGTCTCTGGTTTCATAGCGTGCGTTAGTCTAAGGTTTCCTGCGCGAGTTTTTTTTATGTAGGCCGGATCGCGCACACCAAGTTTCTGTCCCTGATATCCTCGGTGAACATCATTTTTTCTTTTTCTTATTACTACTCCAGGCCGCCAATTTTTATAATCTTCGGTTAAACCATAAGTAGTTTGGTCATGCTGCCCCAAACCGCCCTCATTGGTGATTTTAATAAAACCCTTTTCCAGTAATTCCGTTTTAGCATGTGAAATTCCACTATCATTCATACCATAGCGCTCCCTGAGCCTGATATATGACGCTTTTAAACTGGATAGGTTCGTAAATTTCGGAATGCGTTTTTTCTTCGATCCGATGACCTCTTTAGGTCTTTTTCGATCATCCAGAAGAGCTATAAGCATTTTTACTGCGTTTTTACTCAATGATAAAAAAGCGTCACTTTGATACATTGCCCTCTCCCAATAAAAACCGCCTCCCAATTTTTCAAGTTGCTTCATGTCTGTTCCCTTTTGAATTGACCGGTGATCCCGAAGGTAACAAAACGGGATCATCTTTTCACGGTTTCCCAGGCCCGCGCCGGTCAATTATCATCAATCAACGCTTGCATATGTGCCGTTTATCGGTCTTCTGCTGATTCGATCAATTTTTTTATATCCTCCACGCGCCAGGAGGTAATGCGTGGGCCGAGCTTTACCGGTAAAGGTTTCATAGGTCCTCCTTTTGCTGTGCGGCTAACTGATCACAAAGCGCATCAATGAGCGCCAAGGGCCATGCACTCGTTCTCTTACTCAAGCGGACCGGCGCCGGGTACAATCCTTGACGTATACCGCTGTACCATGTGGACCTTGACACGGGGATCCGGGCGGGGATTGGTGGTTGGGCCTTTGGATCACCAAGGATTTGAGGTAATCTCAAGAAACCTCGTTTAGGCGTGCTGTCAATTTGCTCATTCATATTTTATACCCTTCTGACTGAATTAAAAAACCCATGAAACATTTCCGCGCATTGCGGTATATCCCCTTGGATTAATTATTTGGCAGAAAGCCTATGGGAAAGCGAGGACGGAAAAAGGGGGGTGGCAATTCGTACACGTGGGATGGGATTACATGGTGCTCATTTGCTCAACCATTGTTATGATCTTATAAGCAGATTGATAAGCACGTCGAGCTTGTCGGCTATAGGCGTCAAAGTTATCTTTGTAATATGTATTGTTGGCGGAATGTTTTTTTACATTCTCATTTTCTCTTGTAATTTCAGATATTGTCTTTCCTGCTTTTACTTCATCGTAAACATACCATTTTTCGAATAATAACTCTTTATGCAGGCTTTTTTTTGGCTTCTCACCCCAGTGATCCAAGAAATGATCAAATTCAGACCGCAACTCCTCTCTGGTGCAAGATAAATCGATCAGTAATGCCAGCCTGTCATTAATGTGCGTAATTATTTTATCGTCACTTCCCGCAAATCCATTTGCCTGATATGTCTTCCATTGAGAGGGATCGGGTATAAATTCAATAGGCCTATTTAAGAAATTCAGGTAATCCTTTATTGGCTTTGCATACGGATCAATTGGGGAGACTAAGCCCCATTTTTTGCAAAGCACCCTCCCTGATTCGCATAATCTGATGCTATAACGACCCAGTCTAACATTATTTCGACTTCTTTGTTTTCTTTTCGAAGAATAAAGCCCTTTTAAATAAACATCTGAAGCATCTCCTCGTTTAACAACATACTCTGAATAATCGGATTGATATAATTTAGATCGGATCAGGGCATTCAGCCTGTCATAAGCTGAAATTCTCACGGATTTTCTTTTATGGGGCAGGTTGGGTTGAATGGAATTAAAAAATGCGCCAGCGTCAAAGGGCTCTTTTGATTCGTTTTCTTCTGTCATGTTCCGCCTCCTGTTGCGCCCTGGTGGTTTAATTCGGGGAAACCGGCTCAGGAAGAACCGGCTTGTCGGGTGCGCTCCCTATTCCCGAAAAGTAATTAAGCTGTTCTCTGAAATGGCAATACCTTTGCCCCAGCCTTCAGCCCATCCAGATAGTCTGCCCAAGTCTGCATCATTTTGCGCCTTTCCGGAAGGTGCGCCGTCCGGTTGTAGGCTCGTCCGTTCGGATCTCTGACGGCATGGGCAAGCTGATGTTCAATATAATCCGGTCTTACATGGAGGACTTCATCGAGGATTGTTCTGGCCAGTGCCCTGAATCCGTGTCCGGACATCTCATCTTTCTGGAATCCCATGCGGCGAAGTGCAGCTAAAATGGCATTATTCGACATCGGTCTCGTAAAGGATCGTCCTGATGGAAACGCATACTTGCTTGTACCTGTCAGTTTTTTAAGTTCTGTCAAAATTTCTACAGCCTGACGGCACAGAGGAACAAGATGCTCCTGTTTCATCTTCATCTTGTGCTTTGGTATATTCCATGTAGCTTCATCAAGGTTGATTTCAGTCCATTCTGCATTACGCAATTCTCCTGGGCGAACGAAAAACAGGGGTGCGAGCTTCAGAGCGCACTTTACGACAAAATGTCCTTGATAGCCATCTATGGCTCTAAGAAGTGGTGCAACATCTTCCGGTTTCGTTATGGCCGCATGGTGCTTTTCGTGCGGTTGCGGCAAAGCACCTTTAAGATCTACTGACGGATCTCGTTCAGCACGCCCAGTGGCAACGGCATATCTGAAAACCTGCCCGGCGATAGTCCTGATCCGGTGTGCCGATTCTAAAGCGCCTCGGCTTTCCACTTTTTTAAGAACATGCAAAAGATCAATGGGTTTGATCTCTGAGATGGGTCTTTTCCCGATCCAGGGGAAGATGTCACGTTCTAAACGGCTCATGATTGTATTTGAATGGCCCGGTGACCATGTGGGAGTGAATTTTGTGTGCCATTCACGGGCTATTATTTCAAAAGTTTCTGTTTCTTGGGTTTTTGCCTGTTTTTGAGCTTTCCGTACGGCGCCGGGATCAATGCCATGAGCGACCAGCTTTCTTGCATCATCCCTGCGCTGTCTGGCATCGGCAAGTGAGATTTCGGGATAAGTGCCCAAAGCAAGAAGTTTTTCTTTTTTCTCAAAGCGATACTTCAGCCTGAAATATTTTCCACCCTGTGGAGTGACCAAAAGGAAAAGGCCATCGCTGTCAAATAGCTTTTTTTGTTTATTGGCGGGTTTCGTGTTTCGAATCTTAATATCACTCAGTGGCATAAGGGGTTTCCTCCATATTTAGGGGTATCAGTTTTGGCATGGGGGTATTTTTGCCTAAAATGTACCCTAAAAATGGGGGTATGTCAATGGATTTTATTGGACGGTATAGAACAATTGATAATAAAAAACCCGTTATTTCTAACGGGTTTTTGTACTTCTTTGGATTGTGTTGGATTAGGTCTTGGTGGAGGCGGCGGGAGTTGAACCCGCGTCCGAAAATCTTCCGCACAGGCATCTACATACTTGTCCTGAAATTTATATATCGCTGATTCCGGCCTCCTTCAGGCTGGATGCCTGAACCAGC
>RPRI01000184.1 GCA_003818505.1 Desulfobacteraceae bacterium
GGATCAGGTTTGAGAGCAAGGCGCAAGCCGATGAAAAAGCGCAGCATACACGGTAGTATGTGAGCATTTTGAAGAGGCTTGCAACACAGCTATCAGACCTCAGTCGGGGTTTTGAAACGACTTATAGATATCTTTACTGCGATATCTTGCTCTGTCGCCGATACAACACATCCTGAATCAGAAAATAGCGCCGAACTTGCACTTGTCAAAACAGGTCAGGCATTTTATGCATTTGCTTTTATCTATCTTCGCAACTTCCTTCTTTTTCCACTCGATTGCCTCGGCAGGACAGCTCTTGAAACAGAGGCCGCATTTTGTGCATATCTCAGGATCTATTTCAAACTTCAGAAGAGCTACGCATCGTTTTGCAGGGCACCTTTTTTCATAAATATGGGCATTATATTCGTCAAGGAAATATCTTAATGTGGAAAGCACCGGATTCGGACCGGTCTGGCCAAGACCGCACAAAGCCGAATCTTTTATTATATATGAAAGATTTTTGAGGGTTTCAATATCTTCCGGTACGCCTTTCCCTTCGCAGATTCTGTTAAGAATCTCGAGTATACGGCGGGTTCCTTCACGGCATGGAGTGCATTTCCCGCAGGATTCATCCTGAATGAAATCCATGAAAAACCTTGCCATATCGACCATGCAGGTGCTTTCATCCATGACAATAGCGCCTCCGGAGCCCATTATCGCTCCGACCTTGGCTATAGCCTCATAATCGACAGGAGTATCAAGATATTCCTCCGGAACGCATCCTCCTGAAGGGCCTCCGAGCTGTACCGCCTTGAATTTCTTTTTCTTCGGAATGCCTCCGCCGATGTCGTATATGATGGTCCTCAATGTCGTTCCCATTGGAACTTCAACAAGCCCTATATTGTTTACGGCTCCCGACAGGGCGAATACTTTTGTTCCCTTGCTAGTTTCGGTTCCGACACTCGCATACCATTTTCCGCCGTTTACTATGATCTGCGCTATGTTGGCCAGTGTCTCAACATTGTTTAATACACTGGGCTTCTCCCACAATCCTTTATGAGCGGGAAATGGCGGCCGGGGCCGGGGCATACCGCGCTTGCCCTCTATTGAGCGCATCAGGGCGGTCTCCTCACCGCACACAAACGCTCCCGCACCCTGGTAAATTTCAATGTCAAAATCGAAACCGGAACCGAGTATATCTTTCCCAAGAAGCCCGTATTCCCTTGCCTGTCTTATAGCTATTTCCAGTCTCTTTATTGCAAGCGGATACTCGGTCCTCACATAAATATAACCCTGATGGGAATTGATGGCTTTTGCGGCAATAATCATTCCTTCGAGAACGGCATGAGGATCTGCTTCAAGAACACTTCTGTCCATGAATGCTCCCGGGTCTCCTTCATCCGCATTGCACAGGACATACTTGACATCGCCGGGAGTTGCTTTGGCAAACTGCCATTTCAAACCGGTCGGGAAACCGGCCCCTCCCCTGCCCCTTATACCGGAAGTTTTTACCTCTTCTATTATCTGATCAGAAGTCATCTCCTTAAGAGCTTTGGCAACTCCGAAATAACCGTCCCGCGCTATGTATTCATCAATTATCTCGGGATCAATGATTCCCTTGTTACGCATAACCCAGAACATCTGGTGCGCAAAAAAAGGAATATCATTCATAATCGGGATAGTCTCTTTTGAAGCCGGCTCAACATACTGCAGCTTTTTATACGGACGCCCCTTGAGAAAATGCTCTTCAACAAGCTTCGGAATTTCATCCACACTAAGCTTCTGATAAAAAATTCCCTCCGGATGCACCAGCATAACAGGACCTAAGGCGCAAAACCCGTTGCATCCGGTTTCTATAACCTGAATCTCCTCATGAAGACCACGCCGTTTCAATTCATTTATAATCGCTTCTTTAACGGCGATGCTTCCTGTTGAATGACAACCGGTGCCTCCGCACAGCATTAATTGGGTTCTTATCTTGTTCATTTGAATCTCCTGCTATATTCATTATGTGAGACTTTGTTTGCAATTAAAGGTATTCCAATGATACAGTTACTTTATTACGATGGCCTACCATGAACCGTCGAGACCTCTTAAACCATTCATATACAGCCTTCCGCTTGCAACAAAAAGCGAATACCTAGTGAGCAACAGAGGCAGGTCATAGGATTTCGCCAGGTTCACAATCTGTTCATCGGGTTTCTTCCCCCTTACAAACACTATTGCAACCACACCAGATACATGTGCTGTTCTTATAACATGTTCCGTCGTCAGTCCGGTAAGGAGCAAGCCGTTCTTTGCTATAGCTGACAAGACATCATCCATGAGATCGGCGCTGCCTCCCGCAACAACGGTTTTATCAAGCTGATCATCGCCGGTAATAACTGACGCTTTAAGTATTTCTTTAATCTCTGATATTTTCATATTTATAAAAACGCTTCCAGATTATTTATGCTTCTTCTCCCATAAAAACTTTGGCCATTTAATTCTCATGGAACCATCAACCAATCCGGAGACGATGCTTATTTATATTTATCAATAACATCCAGAACCCTGTCCGAAGTCATGGCGCCGTGAATATCCTGATTGACAACCATGACAGGAGCAAGCCCGCAGGCGCCCAGGCACCGGACCGTCTCAAGTGAAAAGCGCCTGTCAGCAGTAGTTCCTCCCTCTTTTATTTTGTATTGGTTGCTTATCCGCTCCAGGACCTCTTTGATGCCCTTAACATAACAAGCTGTGCCTAAACATATTCTTATGGTGTTTTTTCCTTTGGGGATCATTGAAAAAAGGGAATAGAAGGAGGCAACGCCAAAAAGTTCGCTTGAGGCAATATTCAATCCTTTGCTTATGTAATCAATAAGTTCAACCGGAAGATAACCCACAAGATTCTGGCACTCCCTCAATACGGTTATCGAAGAGCCGGATTTATTCCTGTTTGAAGAAATAATCTTATTTATTTTCGCTAACATATCTTCTGTAATATCAGGATGCTGAAATTTTTCGTTCATATTAAATCTCCATAGAATAAACATTTACACAGCTTTTAGTTATTTGAAATAAATTACGACTCTTTTAATTTCACAACAATATTTAAAAGTCAATGATATCATTATCAACACCTTCGTAAAAACTATATTTTTTTTACCACGAAGATAACGAACAATACAAAAGAGGTAAAAACTCTTTTTACGAAGCCGTCATTCTTGACTAATTTCAAAGATTGGCATAGTTAATTCCATTCTTTGGTTAACCTGCCGTTGATCGAAACATCTGCAAACGGATCTGTTTTTTGGATCAAACCGGAATAATGAAATAAAAATATGAAACTAACAAAAGAAAGAGCTGTAGAGACTGCTTCCTTTATCAATAGGCAAATCTCTGACCTGCCTGTCGTAGGAATTCTTTCAGGAACGGGTCTCGGCAATAGCCTGCAATCAATCAAGCTTTCATTTTCGTGTGAATACAGTGAGATACCGAATTTTCCGATCGCGACGGTTGAAAGCCATATAGGAAGACTTCTTATAGGCGGTTTTGGAAAACAGAAGGTTATAGCCTTGCAGGGACGCTTTCATCTCTATGAGGGATATTCACCTTCCGAGGTCACCTTTCCCATAAGAGTAATGCAGGCGCTCGGTGTAAAGACATTGATTTTGACGAATGCCGCCGGCGGACTTAATCAGGCGTTTTCTCCGGGAGATATCATGGTTATAACCGACCATATAAACCTGACCGGACATAACCCGCTCATAGGTCCGAATGATGACAGCTGGGGCTCCAGGTTTCCGGATATGAGCGTTCCGTACGACAGCAAACTTGCCGGATCTGCGGCAGATGCCGGGAAAGAAGAAGGGATCATCATTCAAAAAGGAATTTATGCCGGACTGATGGGACCTTCTCTTGAAACTCCCGCTGAAGTCCGGTTTTTAAAAACAATAGGAGCCGATGCCGTAGGTTTTTCGACCGTCCAGGAAGTAATTGCCGGCATTCATGCAGGAATGAAGATTCTCGGGCTTTCAGTTATAACAAATATCCACAATCCCGATAATCCTTCACCTTCGGCAATTGATGATATAATTGATACAGCCGTAAAAGCAACCCCGAAAATCGAGGCAATCATGGGAAAGGTCATAAATAAAATTGACTGATAATATTTCTGCTGACCTTCTGATAACAAACGGAACAGTCATAACAATGGACTGTAAAGATTCCGTAATCGAAAACGGAGCAGTGGCGGTAAAAGGTGAAGATATTGCCGCTATAGGGAAAGAGGCCGATCTTTCAGCCTGCAAAGCATCAAAGATAATCGATGCGAGAGGCGGCATAATAATGCCCGGCCTCATAAACACGCACACCCACGCTTCCATGACCATATTCCGGGGTCTTGCGGACGATCTTCCGCTGATGACATGGCTCAATAATCATATTTTCCCTGCCGAAGCGGGCCTCACACCTGAAAAGGTGCGTGACGGAGCCCTTCTTGCCTGCGCCGAAATGATACTCTCCGGCACAACATGCTTCTGCGATATGTACCTTTTTGAAGATCATGTTGCACAGGCTGCAAAGGAAGCCGGAATGCGCGCTGTTGTCGGGGAAGTGCTTTACGATTTTGACTCCCCCAACTACGGTGTTCTTGAAAAGGGTTTTGCATACTCGGAAATGCTCATCGAAAAGTACAGGAACGACCCGCTTATAAATATTGCGGTTGAACCTCACTCACCTTATCTCTGCGCACCAGAGTTGCTTGAAAGAGCCTCTTTGCTGGCTCAAAAAAATGACCTGCAGCTCGTCATACATGTTTCCGAAACCAAAAGCGAGGTTTCTCAGATAAAAAAAAAATACGGGCTTACCCCGGTCGGGTTTCTCGCAGGTTTGGGCGTCTTATCCCCCAATATGCTTGCCTGCCACTGCGTTCACCTGACGGAAGATGATATTGCGCTTCTCAAAAAACATGATGTCAAGGTTTCTCACAATCCTGAAAGCAACATGAAACTTGCATCGGGCATTGCACCGATGCCCGAACTTTTAAAAAAGGGGGTGTGCATCGGTATAGGAACGGACGGATGCGCAAGCAACAACAATCTGGATATTTTCCATGAAATGAGCATGGCCGCAAAACTCGGCAAGATTCATGCGCGCGATCCTGCAGCCATGAACGCAGGATCGGTTTTAAGGATGGCAACCATTGACGGCGCCAGAGCGCTCGGCCTTTCCGGAATCACCGGATCACTCGAGCCCGGGAAAAAAGCCGATATCATTATTCTGGATACGAAAAAGCCCCATCTGACGCCAATGTACAACCCTGCATCGCACCTCGTATACGCCGCCAGGGGAAGCGACGTCCTGACATCGGTCATAAACGGAAGATTGGTCATGGAGGAGAGAAAGATTTTCTCTCTCAACATTGCAGAAATCGCAGAGAAAGTCATCAGAATCGCGAAAGATATCGGTAAAAATAACACAGCAGCGCATAAACAATGAAATTCGATACCATAATCCATAACGGAACAATCGTAACGGTCAACAGGAATTTTGATGTAATCAATAACGGATTGATCTGCATCAAAGACGGAAAGATTGAAACCGTATCATCAGTACCTGCAGACTACAGCCCTTCCGGAGCAAAGGAGATAATCAACGCAAAGGGCGGAATAATAATGCCGGGGCTTGTAAATACACACACCCATATTCCAATGACTCTGCTCAGGGGAATTGCAGACGACCTCCCTCTCTTTGAATGGCTCAACAGGCATATTTTCCCTCTTGAGGCAAAATATATGAATCCTGCCAATGTCAGGCTCGGTTCGCTTCTCGGATGCGCCGAGATGCTGCTTTCCGGAACAACGACCTGCTGCGACGGCTATTTTCATGAAGATACTGTTGCGCAGGCCGCTCTTGAATCAGGTATACGCGGTGTGTTCGGGCAGGGAGTCATAGATTTTCCTGCGCCGGGCATCCCTGATCCGGCCGGTAACATAAAAACCGCCGAACTGTACGCTCAAAAATGGAAGAATGAATCATCCCTGGTCATACCTTCGGTTTTCTGCCACTCACCATACACCTGTTCGGAAGAGACTCTTAAAAAAGCAAAACGGATTACCCGGTCAAACAATCTACTGTTTCAGATTCATACATCTGAAACAAAAAATGAATTCGATATGATAATGTCAAGGCATGGCGCTTCACCGGTAAAATATCTTGAGAGGATAGGTCTCCTTGATGAAATGACCCTTCTTGTTCACTCCGTGTGGGTTGACGAAGAGGATATCCGGATAATATCCAAACACGGTTCGAAAATATCCCACACCCCGCAGAGCGGCATGAAGCTTGCGTCCGGCATCGCGCCCGTTCCTGATTTTCTGAAACATAAAATCATTGTCGGTCTGGGCACGGACGGCTGCGCGAGCAGCAATGACCCGGATCTTTTCAAGGAAATGGATGTTGCGGCAAAGATCCACAAGGTCAATCTTCTTGACCCCACGGTCATGGATGCCAAAACCGTAGTTCAGATGGCAACCATAAGAGGCGCAGAGGCAATCGGGCTCGGAGATAAAACAGGAAGCATTGAAAAAGGGAAAGAGGCCGATATAATAATAATCGATACGGACTCTCCCCATTTAATTCCCATGTATAATCCTGTCTCTCACATAGTATACTCCGCTGCAGGCTCTGACGTGAGAGATGTGATTATTGCGGGCAGGCTGATAGTCAGCAACAGGGAACTTCTCTGTTTGGATTTAAACGGTATTATTGATAAAGTAAACCTCCTGGCGGCCCAAATTAAAAAGGAGCGCATATGATGGACTTGCAGGAAGTCCATCAACAGGCCGGGGGCGATTTTCGCCCCTGCCCGGGGTTAGGGTGGAACATATGGAGATCGGAACAAAAATAAGGGCTTCACTCGGAGAAAAAGAAGCCGATATTCTTTTTACAAATGCCCGAATAGTAGATGTCTTTTCCGGAGAAATCATCCCCGGCGACATAGCGGTAGCCGGTGGTTACATTTCAGGATTCGGCCCATATCCCGCCAAAAAAATCATCAATCTCAAGGGCAAATATATGGCTCCCGGTTTTATCGATGCCCATGTCCATATAGAAAGCTCCATGGCATGTGTAACGGAATTTGTCCGTTCCATTCTTCCGCATGGCACCACTTCAGTAATAGCAGACCCTCATGAAATAGCAAATGTTCTGGGCAAAGCCGGGATAGATTACATGCTTCAGTCAAGCGAAAATCAGCCGATGGACATATATTTTTCGCTGCCGTCATGTGTCCCTGCAACCGATATGGAAACTGCTGGCGCAAAACTGTCCGCAGAAGATCTTCTTCCGTTCATGAAGAATGAACGCATCGTCGCGCTCGCCGAAATGATGAATTTTCCGGGTGTTATTTTCAGAAATCAGGATGTGCTCGCTAAAATAGAAAATTCAATAATCCACAGAAAGCCGGTCGACGGGCATGCGCCAGGGCTGTCGGGCAAAGAGCTGTTTGCCTATATAGCAGCCGGAATTTCAAGCGATCACGAATGCACCGCAGTCGCAGAAGCAAAAGAAAAACTCTCAGCCGGAATGCATATCATGATAAGGGAGGGAACAGCCGCCAGAAATCTCAAGGACCTCCTTCCGCTTATAAATGAAAAAAACTTTCATCGGATTATGTGGTGCACCGACGACCGCCACCCTCACGACCTTCTCGGAAAAGGGCATATAGATTCAATGGTCAGGGAGGCCGTAAGATACGGTCTTGACCCGGTTACCGCGATACGGATGGCCACAATAAACCCCGCAGCATATTTCGGTCTTCACCACAAAGGCGCTGTTGCGCCCGGGAGGCAGGCCGACCTTCTGATCTTCTCCGATATATCCGACCCTGTCGTGGAACAGGTTTATTCGAAGGGAATTCCTGCAGCAGAAAATGAAACAATAAATGATGGGATTACAAAACCCGCACCGGTGCCGGTGGCTTCTTCCATGAAAGTCGCTGCTGGCAGCATCGACCTTGCCATTCCTGCTATTTCCGGAAGATTGATGGCAATAGAGATTATTCCGGATCAGATTATCACCCGAAAATATTTAACCGGCACAAAGGTTGAAAACGGCATGGCAGTATCCGATATATCAAGAGACATCTTAAAAATTGCAGTTATTGAAAGGCATAAGGGTTCAGGCAATATCGGTAAAGGTTTTGTTAAAGGATTCAACCTTAAAAAGGGAGCAATTGCATCAAGCGTTGCCCACGATTCCCACAATATCATTGTTGTTGGAATAAATGACGAGGAGATGAAAGCCGCCGTGGATGCGGTAATGAAAATGAGCGGCGGTATAGCGGCAGTCAGCGACTGCAATATCTGCGGCGCACTTTCCCTTCCGATTGCAGGGCTGATGTCAAATGAAACCGTCGAAGCAATTGACAGGCAAATGGAAAAACTTCTTTCTGCCGCACGCTATCTCGGTTCATCCCTTTCCGACCCTTACATGGCTCTTTCGTTTCTTGCCCTGCCGGTTATCCCTGAATTAAAAATAACAGATAAGGGGCTTGTTGATGTCGGACAATTTTCCATAATACCTCTTTTTGTCTGACAGCCCCGAACACGTAACCTGCCTTAATAACTTTTATTGACACTTAGGCATCTTTATTATATTTTTGCCATACTTCTTAAGCAATTACCGTTAACAATTCGCATTTAATTACAGCATTTATATTTTCAACTGTTTTACAGGAATTCTCTGGACTTATGACACTTTCTGAAATCAAAAATACTCTGGAAGCTTCAATTCTTGTCGGAAATGACAAACTTAATATGGAGTTCCATAAATGCAGAGCCAGCGACCTCATGAGCGACATCCTTTCAGGCCCGGCCGACGGATGTGTCCTGCTCACAGGACTGACAACAGTTCAGACAGTGAGAACTGCAGCTGTGGCCGGCATTGGAGCGATCGTATTTGTAAGAAATAAAATCCCGTCCCGTGCCGTAACCGATCTTGCCGTAACCGAAGGCATTCCTTTACTTACTACTCGTTTGCCAATGTTTATATCATGCGGCAGGCTTCATGCTCACGGGATAACCGGACTCAACGGAACGAGGTAGATTTTTATTCCGCGATAGATGTTTTTAAGGGGGCCTTTAATATCCTTTCCGTTACCGGATATAATCAATCAGGTTTATTGCTCTGTTTTTCCGGCCATAATCATTTTAAATTATTCAGGGTCAGGAGGATAAACCGCCAATTCCTTTAACACAACTTTTAGATAGTGTCCATCCGGAAACTAAAGATAGACACTATTGCGTTTCCAATTCGGAAATCGGCAATTTTGGGCAAGCTCAAGGAAATCAAGGGATTGCACGGAGGCATACGCAATGTATGCCGCACAAGCAATCCCGTAGATTGACACTTTAGA
>RPRI01000185.1 GCA_003818505.1 Desulfobacteraceae bacterium
AGCGTATACAAAATTCGATATCATATGGTAGCAGCAGTCAAATATCGAAAAGCACTGCTGAACAATGAAGTTGAAAACTGTATCAAGGAGATCCTTAAGGGGATATCCGAGAGATACGAAATAGTTATCGATGAAGTTGGTTTTGATCAAAACCATATCCACATTTTTTGTGGAGCAGCGCCAAGGATGTCACCGCTGCGAGTGATCAGTATCATCCAATCGATAACAGCCAAAAAGGTTTTTGAAAAATTTCCTAAGCTTAAGAAAGAGCATTTATGGGGTGGTGAGTTTTGGAGCGATGGGAAATATATCTGCACCGTAGGAGAAGCCACCTCCGAAAAAGTTATTCGCAATTACATCCGAAATCAAAGCATAGATAAGAGTTAGGTTGATAGCCGGATACAGCAGTTAAAATTGTTCAATTTGTAACAATAGTGTTACAAGTAAAGTTAGATACCCCGCCGCTCTGCGGCGGGGAGCTTCATTGAATATGAATTAAGCACCTGAAAGGCAGCGGCATCACACAACAAACCCGATTTTTAAGGAAATGACCGCTTAAAAAACTCCCCCCACAAATTCAATGTCGGAATTTGGGATAATATTATTTATTGACACAGCGATATATATATGTTCTATTACTCGGTTATTATAAGATTATCTCTGAAAAAGGCCTCAAAGGACAACAGATAAAAGTTCTGTTATATTAGATATAATTAATAGGGCAAATGCCATGATGAAGGATGAATAAGTTATGAAAAGAACATTTCAGCCAAGCAGACTCAAACGGGCAAGGACACACGGTTTTTTAAAAAGAATGTCTACAAAGCAGGGAAGAAAGCTGATAAACAGGCGAAGAGCAAAAGGCAGGGCCCGATTATCGGTTGAATAAAGAAATTATAAATGTGAGTAGTTAATCAATCGACAGAAGTTTAAAATTGCATAACTTCAATTTTCCCAAGACCGACCGAATATTAAAACATAACGATTTTCTTCAGTTATCAAAGAAGGGGAAGAAAGTAAAAAATAAATATTTTACGGTTGTTTATTCGCAAAGTTTTTTCGGAACAACCCGGCTTGGTTTGACGGTATCAAAGAAAGCCGGAAATTCAGTCCTGCGTAATATGATAAAACGGAATATCCGTGAATACTTTAGAATAAATAAAGGCTGTTTTAAAAACAAATGGGATATTAACGTTATTGCTAAACCGGAAGCAGGAAGCTTGAAATCAGCTCTTTTAATACTGTCATTGCAGGATGTTTTTAGGAAGATAGATGAAGGTCTTGATAATTAGAAAAACAATTCTTTTATTTATCCGTTCGTACCAGTGTTTCATATCTCCGCTGATCAGGCCTGTTTGCCGCTTCTATCCATCCTGTTCAGAATATGCCTATGAAGCAATTTCTCTTCATGGTCTTTTCAGGGGAATATCCCTTGCAGTTAGGCGGATATTGAGATGCCATCCTTATAATCCGGGCGGGATCGATCCGGTCCCAAAAAACTAGAAAAAAACTAATGTATTAATCAGCAAATCGGCAATTTTGTGCAAGTTCACAGTCCTGATGAGCGGGGGTTCCTTGGCTGGAGCTTTCGAGGAAGTATAAATAATGTATGCTACACTGTAAAAACTGCCGTTTGCCGCCAAGATTGCTTAAAAGGTCCATGTCCGGATAGAAAATAGAGTTAAGTTCCGAATAATATCGGGGAGGTTTTAATGGAACAGGCACGGTTTATTATAGCGGTAGCGCTTTCATTCTTGGTTTTTTTAGCCTGGGATTATTTCTATAATGATAAGAAACAGGCAACAAAAGTAGAACAGGCCGCAGAGATTGAGCAGCCTGTTAAGACAGGAGCTCCGGAATCCGGCAAAGCAATCAAATTGCAGGAAAAAGACTCATATGTTGAACCTGCGGTAAAAACCGGAGCAGCTGCAAGGGTTATTACAATAAACACTCCATTTTATTCTCTGACTTTTAATGAAAAGGGAGCTGCAATAACAAGTTTTGTTTTGTCTAAATACAGGGACAACATAAATGACGATTCCCCCAACAAAGAGTTGATACCAAAAGAAGTTGAAACTGGAACGATATTGGCCGGTTTCGCTGGAAAAAGCGTTCAAGGTCTTGAGAATGCTCTTTTTGTTTCAGATGTCGATTCTGAAATTATCGAGCTTAAAGAAGGAAACAAAGAAATCAGATTTTACTGGAAATCCCCACAGGGAGTAGTGATTGAAAAGAAATATACTGTAAATGCAGATACTTATCTGATAGGACTGGCCGTTAATATCATAAACCAATCCCATGAATCAATAAAAGACAAGCTGTACGTTTCTCTCAACAGTTTTTACACTGATAAAAGCGGTGCATACAGTTTTGAAGGTCCAAGCGCTCTAATAAATAACAGTCTTGAACAGGTAAAACTGAAAGATATTGAAGAAAAGAATACTTATTCTGGGATTCTTAAATGGATAGCAGTACAGGATAGATATTTTATGTCAGCAATTATTCCGAAAATATCTTTGGAAACAGAAATGCACCTCAATTTAAAGGATAAGGCATATCTTGAAGCACAGTATATTAATCCTGAAAAAGAAATTCACCCGGGAGCTCATGAACAAGTCGAATATAATATCTTCTTTGGGCCGAAGAGCATGAAGCTTTTAGGTAGCCTGGGCTATGATTTGAACAAATCGGTTAATTTCGGATGGTTTGACTTTCTTGCAAAACCTTTTCTTTATTTTATGAATTTTTTATATGGTTTTATTCCCAACTACGGTGTGGCTATTATTCTGCTTACCGTAATAATAAAACTGTTATTCTGGCCTCTTGGCGCAAAAAGCTATAAATCAATGAATGAGATGAAAAAAATTCAACCGATTCTCGCAGAAATAAAAGAGAAATATGGTAACGATAAGAAGCGCATGAACGAAGAACTGATGGGCTTATATAAAACATACAAGATAAATCCCATGGGCGGGTGCCTGCCCATGGTGGCGCAGATACCGGTCTTTTTTGCGCTGTACAGAATGCTTTATGAAACGATTGAACTGCGGCATGCCCCGTTTATGTTCTGGATACAAGATCTTTCAGCCCCCGATAGACTGTTTCATTTTAATTTTTCAATTCCTTTTATGGAACCGCCATATGGTATACCTGTTCTGACAATAATCATGGGAGCAACAATGTTTATACAGCAAAAAATGACTCCCGCCGTCGGTGATCCGACTCAGGCAAAAATGATGATGATCTTACCGTTTGTCTTTACAGTAATATTTGTCAACTTTTCCGCCGGTCTTGTTTTATACTGGCTTATTAACAATATCTTATCAATCCTTCAGCAATATATCATTTCAAGGAAAACTGCTTAGGGGCCTTTACGAAAGAACTATTATCTTTCTGAACATTTCGTTACAGCTCCTTATGTCGTTCATAACACTACAAGGTTTCGGTTGTTTTTGAACGACGGATTAGCAAGTTAGAAATAGTTTCCTGTGTTTTTCTTCCACTCAAGGAGGTAAAGAAAAAAGCGGTAGGAATTAATTTCGCAAAAAATACATACACCACTCAAGCGGTACTGAACAATATCCCGTTTATCGGGGTTAGATGCGGATGAAATGAATGTCCCATTATTTGGACTTTGATGGGATAAATGTTGAAAAAGCAATAGAAACAGCCTGTAAAGATTTAAACTTGAAAAAAGATCAATAGAAACCATGAAATTATTTAATATGGTTCAAGAGGCATATTCGGGCTTGTTGGAATAAAAAAAGAAAAAATAAGAGTAGCAATGCAGGATTTTGTGAAAGAAATATCATCTGCAGATAATAATTTACAGAAAGATAAATTTTCAAGAACCCCTCTTTTTGATGTGAAATATGAAAACTGAAAAGTTGATACAGCGCTTGATATTCTGAAAAAAATCCTGAATAATATTTATGATACAGATGGTACCAAAACCTCAGACTGAATTGAGGGCAGAGAAATGTTTTATGACATAGGCTGTTCCAATCCGGATACTATTATTGGCAAGACATGATAAAAACTTGATGCAATTCAATATATTATTGGAAAAATGATAAATAAAAATAAGGATAATAAATATACTATTATAGTGAATATCTCTGGTTATATTGATACAAGACATTCAAAGCTAAGAAGCCCGGCAGAAAAAGCCGCTGAAAAGTCAAAGAAAAGGGAAGACGATCTCTTTGGGACCTATGAATGCAAACGACAGGAGGGTAATTCATCTTGCCCTAAAGAATGACTATAATGTTAAAACACATAGCATTGGTGACTATTTTTATTAAAAAGATTGTTATTTAACCAAGAAGAAAAAGAACGGCATAGAGCTTTTTAGACGAATTTGAGTTTTAAAAGCTTATAGCGACCAAAAGTAATCAGGGGTTTCTTGTAAAAAAAATAACAAATTAGTGGTTAGTCTTATCCAATCGAGAGAAGAACAAAATCTATAATTAATAGTGAAGCGAAAAATAATTGATGGAAAATGACACTATTGCTGCCATATCCACTCCTATTGGCAGTGGCGGTATAGGGATTATTAAAATATCCGGAAAAAAAGCCCTGCCGATAGTCTCATCCATATTCAGAAGATCATCAGCAAGAGATAGATGCAACAGAACAATCCCTTCTAATATAATAAAAGAATCGCACAAGCTGTATCATGGTTACATTTATGATCCGGATAACGGTAAAACCCTTGATGAGGTACTTGTTTCGGTAATGCTTTCGCCTCATTCTTATACAAGAGAAGATGTTGTTGAAATTAATGTTCATTCCGGCATAGTTGTTTTAAGAACTGTACTCGACCTCATTATCAGAAATGGCGCAAGGCTCGCTCTGCCCGGAGAATTTACAAAAAGAGCTTTTATTAACGGAAGAATGGATCTTACGCAGGCTGAAGCTGTAATTGATATTATCAATGTAAAAAGCAGAAAAGCTCTTGAAATTTTGAACACTCAAGCAGCAGGAACTCTTGGCCTATGCGTCGAATCGATATTGAGAATATTAAACGGCATTCTTGTTAAGATAGAAGCAGCGATAGATTTTCCGGAAGACGTGGATGCCTTGAATCATGATTCGGAAGCGGAGATTATTGAAAACAAGGTAATAGGAAAACTAAACGAGTTAATAGCAGGCTATGAAGAAGGACATCTTTTTAGAGAGGGGATAAGGATTGCTATTGCCGGAAGACCCAATGTGGGAAAATCTAGTCTTATGAACAGACTGTTAAAAGTTGAACGATCAATTGTAACTTCAATTCCCGGAACAACAAGAGATGCTATTGAGGAAACACTGATAATATCAGGAATACCAACAATTATTTCAGATACCGCCGGATTGCATGATACTACTGATCCGGTTGAGACTCTGGGGATAAAAAAAACGAGGGAACTTATTAAAAATGCTGATATCATTTTGTTTATGACAGATGCTTTTTCTCCGCTTTCGGAGGCGGATATCAGGATATATGAGACCATTAAAGATAAGCAGGTTGTTATTGTTATAAACAAGATCGACCTGATTCCAGCGAACCGGGATATTTTGATCGGTGATGATTTTAAAAGATTACTCTGCGTAAAAATATCGGCTTTACATGATATCGGAATAGAGTTTCTTAAGGAAAAAATTAAAGAAATATTTCTTGATAAAATTGATTATAATTCTATTGCAATAGTTCCGAATATGCGTCAAAAAATTGCTGTTGAGAAAGCTCTTGAAAAAATTGTTTTGGTGATAAGAGGATTAAAATCCGGCTTTCCTTATGAAATGATTTCTATAGATCTTGGAGAGGCAATCGATTACTTAAATGAGGTTATTGGGAAAAACGTAAAAACCGATATTCTGGACAAGATATTTAGTCAGTTTTGCATAGGAAAATAATGTTTCACGTGAAACAACTTTATCCGGAGCGGCGAATAACCCTCCTTAGCCAGGCAGGGGTCGGAGTTCCTGCGATCCTCACCTCATAGCATGCCGGCTTTTATCAAAAAAACGCTTTCATCCACGGGTGTAAACCCGTGGATGAAAGCGTTTGGAAAGAGGTAAAAATCACGCAGCAAAGTAGAAAATATGATATATTTCTTTCATGGAAATACGACTAAGTTCACATGGGACATATCATCATCAATTTCACATTAAATGGATACCGAAATACGGCAAGAAGGTATTGACAGGTAAAATCAAAGAATTCGTTGAAAAGCGGTTAAATGATATTGAGGGATATCAGCCAGATATTGAAATTGAGAAACACAGCATTCAAAAGGATTATGTACATCTGATAATCATAATACCGCCGAAATATTCTGTTTCCGGGGTTGTTGGGAAGATCAAGTCAAATACCAATCGGGAGATATGGAGAGAGTTTAAATAGGTCAGAAAGATATATTGACGTAATGAGTTTTGGTCTCTGGGCTTTTTTTCTTCCACAGTAGGGGTTAACGAGATTGTAATAAAGAGATATGTGGAATTTCAGGAAAAGGTTGACAAGGGGCAACTTCAATTAAGGCTCGATTTTAAGTTTTAAGTGCCACGGGCGTAAGCCCGTAAGTATCTACTTATAAAAATAAGGAGCATCTTGTGGAGATCGACTTTACGGCTTTTTTTATAAAATATGAGGCAGTAGTTGCGATGGCGGATAATGCGTTTATTAAAGTCAGAGATAGCCATCCTGATTGTGTTAATTGTAAAATAAACTGTTCCGATTGTTGTTACGCGCTTTTTGATCTTACCCTTATCGAAGCCCTGTATATAAATCATAAAATCAGGGAAAAATTTGATGGTGAAAAAAGGATTCAGCTTGAAGAAAAAGCTAATATAGCGGACAGGTCTGTGTTTAAACTGAAGAAAAAGGCCTATGAAGAACTTAAATCTGGAAAGAGCGAAGAGGAAATAATTCAAGCGCTTTCCACAAAAAGAATCAAATGCCCTCTACTGAATGATAAGGATGGCTGTGATCTTTATGAATTCAGACCTATAACATGCAGGCTGTACGGAATACCGGTGTCTATTGGCGGGGCAGGGCACACATGCGGATTGTCTGGTTTTAGAGAAGGAGAAAATTATCAGACAGTGAACATGGATGCCGTTCAAAAAAAGCTTTATGAGATATCGGATGAGTTGATCAAACAAATAAAGTCAAAGTATTTAAAATTATCGGAATTGCTTGTTCCTTTATCCATGGCAATATTGAATGTTTACGATAAAGAATATCTCGGCCTCGCCGGTGAAGACAAATCTCCAGTAAAAGAAAAATGATAAACTTTTAATAAGTCCATCATCAGGCCAAATGGGTTAATAAGCCCCCGCCAATCGTGAGGAATCCCATTTCCTGCCAAGAAAAAGGCGGTATTTGACTTCCAACGAGTTCGTCGAATAAAGTTTGCCGTAAAGCAGCATAAAATTGCTTTTTACGAGAGCGTCAAAAAGGATGGATTTGCAAAAATAAAAGGATAATAAATGCCCATGTTGAATAAAGATGAGGAACTGAGAAAAAAAGCCATTTTTGAGAGCATGTCTCCGAAAAGACAGATGCATATAGAAAAAAAAGGATATGATAAATGGGACCCGTTTGAAATGCCCAAAGATCCTATCGATATAAGGAAAGATAAAACAAAAAGAACTTCACAGATGCTTGTTCGGGAATTTCTGCAAAGCAGGAGTTCAGAAGAATACAGTAATGAATACGGCCGGGGGGTTCTAGATTTTTGTCTCGGTATAATAAATGAAGATGAACGATATATTGGCATGTTTGAATTTGCATCCTGGTATATGGAACTGTTGAAGAAAGAAGGACATGAGTTTAAAAAATAAAAACCGTTATAAAAGAAAAGATGCTTGACTGTTTATACAATGGAGTGAAATTGATGAAGAAAATAGGCATAATCGGAGGCATAGGTCCTGAATCAACAGTTGATTATTATAAAAGAATTATAAGCGTATTTCAGAAGCACGGCATTGACTCAGCATATCCCGATAATAATTTACAGCGCGAACCTTTCAGAGCTTATGAGCATACTTGAAACAAAAAACCGGAGCAAGCTAGTAGACTGGCTGGTTGAAAAAGTTAACTCGCTTTTCAGGGCGGGTGCACAATTTGCTGTAATCGGGTCGAACACCCCTCACATAGTATATAATGAGGTTAAAGAACGATCCCCCATTCCTCTGCTGAGCATTGTCGAGGAGACTCGCAACAAAGTCCTTTCTCTGGGGTTGAAAAAACCCGGCCTCATGGGTACGAAATTTACCATGGAATCGGACTTTTTTATAAAACCTTTTAGTGAACAGGGAATTTTCGTGGTTCTGCCGGATAAAGAGGATAAGGAGCTGATACACAACAGGCTCTTTTCAGAAATTGAGCTCGGCATCATAAAAGATTCTACCAGAAAAGAACTCCTGGCGGTTGTACAAAGAATGATAGGAAGATATTCGATAGATTCGCTGATTCTTGGCTGTACCGAACTTCCTCTTATACTTACAAGGGATGAATACGGAATTCCTTTCTTAAACACAACAGCTATTCATGCCGACAGCATTGTTAATTACTGCATTGGATAGGAGCTTCCGATAATATGTTACAGAACCCACCCTATTTATAGTATATTCGGTTTATCAAGTTTTTGGCTCTCAAGAACAGGATATATAAATTCAGCTTGAAGAACAGGTATTTTACATGCCGGACTTCCATATTTACAGGAATCGCGTTTGCACAGAAAGTGGTGATGCAGACTTCGGGTCGCACAGCTGGTGGAAAGATACAGGGTCCTTTGCCGTTTAAAAGAAATATACAGTCGGAAGCAAAAAGCCTGTTTTCTTTTTCCAGGCAGATTGTCATAGTTTCACGAAGATGACCGGCCAGAGTCAGAATATATATGAAATCGGGAAAGCCTATAATTTCATCGATCGCAACATTGCGACAGCAGAGCCCGCTGCATCCGGTGTAACAGTTCCTGAAGGCAGACCGGCCTACAGCAAAAAGCTTTTCTTCTGCTTCCTGAATTTTCCGGCAGTGCCGTTTTAAATCAACCAGATCGGAAGGGGCCGTCCCGTCGATTGTTCTTACCGCTTTTTTGAAATAGTATCCGAGAGACATATGTGATACCTTTCTAAGAACTAAGACATAAATTCATAAATACAATGACGTATTAAGATTGACATTCGGCTTTTTTATGATATTGTACCTTCAACAAAGGAGGTGCGATATTCCAAAAGAAAGCCCTTTTAATATCGACCTTGATTCATATGAGAAAAAAACCTTACAACAAATGGCTCAAAGATACACGTCACCGTATTATACGGTTATCAGGGCCAAAGCCATTTTACTTGCTTCAGACGG
>RPRI01000186.1 GCA_003818505.1 Desulfobacteraceae bacterium
CATGGCTATGGGAATTTCTGCCCTTACGAAAGGACTTGTGAGCAGGATCATACTGACCAGACCTGCCGTTGAAGCCGGAGAGGCGCTCGGTTTTCTTCCCGGGGATCTTGCCGAGAAAGTTGATCCGTATTTAAGGCCGCTTTATGATGCCCTTCATGATATGATGAGGTTTGAAAAGGTTTCAAACCTCATGCAGCAGGGTGTAATTGAGGTTGCTCCGCTTGCCTTCATGCGTGGAAGGACTCTAAACGATTCGTTTATCATACTTGATGAGGCCCAGAATACGACTTCAGAGCAGATGAAAATGTTTCTTACGCGTATAGGATTCAGTTCTAAAGCTGTTATCACAGGTGATATTACCCAGATTGATCTCCCTTCCGGAAAAACCTCGGGGCTTATAGAATCGAAGGATATTCTGCAGAAAATTGAGGGAATTAAGTTTGTCTTCTTTTCAAAAACGGATGTTGTCCGGCATAAACTTGTACAGGATATTATTGAGGCCTACGAAGGGCTTGAAGAAAAGAAGCGGAAACAGGCAAACAGGCCGGCCTGAAGGAATCAAGGGGCCGAATATCGAAAGCCGAATGTAGAATATCGGGCCCATTACACGGGTACATCGAATATCGAAGGGCGAAAATCGAAGGGCGAAAATCGAAGTACGAAGTCCGATGTACGATGTGTGACATTCGATGTTCGATTTACGATGTCCGGATCAGGAACCGAAAACCGGAAATTTTGTAACTGATATATGAAGCTGAAAATAATAAAAGAATCTGCTGCCAATCTCTTTAATTCGAACAGGAATATTCCCTGGTGGATATTTTCGGGTGCCATTGTTTCATTTATTCTTATCCTTTATACAGGTCTTGTACCCATCAGGCATACTTATAATCTGGGTGATATTGCGGATAAAGATATTAAAGCTTCGGATGATTTTCTTGTTGAGGACAAGGATGCCACTGAAACGAACAGAAGGATTACTGCGGACAATGTTCTGACAGTATATGATTTTGATTCTTTACTCTCATCCAAATTATACCAGCACCTGGTCACAGCTTTCAGGGATATAAGAGATGCCGCTGAATCGGACAATTTCAAAACCCATGATCCGGAAACAAATCTTCAGATTCCTGCAGTATCCGAGAAGCTTTTGAGATTTAAAAGCGTGTTTGAAAAAAGGATAGGTTTTACGATTCCGAAGAGCGTTTATATCAGCCTCGAAAAGAACCGTTTTTCCGAAGATATTCCGAATGCTGTAATTGCAATTGTGTCTAAAATACTGGACACAGGAGTGGTGGCAAACAAAGATTTTTTGCTGAAAGAGTCTGAAAAGGGAATAATATTAAGGGATATTGAATCAAAAAATGAAATATTGACTTACGAATTAAATTCCTTTTTCAGTCCGGAGGAGGCTCAAGGCCTTGTAAAAACAATCGGGCAGCCGGTGTTAAAAGGATTTAGCCCTGATAAGCGCGATACCGTTTTATATTTTGTAAACAGGCTTATTCAGCCGAATATAACTTTAAACAGGAATGAAACCGAAGAAAGAATAAAACGTGCAGTGGCTGAAGTAAGTCCGGTTCTTTACAAGGTAAAGGCAGGTGAAATGCTTTTGCGTGAAGGTGAAAAAGTTTCTGGACACCAGCTTGTAAAATTAAAGGCTCTTAAGTCACAGATAAGATACGAACAGATATCGGCGACATGTATCGGTGCTGCCATGATTCTCTCATGCCTGCTTCTTACAATTTACATTATTCATTTAAAGAATCGCAACGACAAGATAGGTGATCATAACAGGAAAATTCTTTTTTACGCATGCATTGTCATCATGTTTTTCCTGCTTGCCGAAATTTCATCATCACTGTCGAGATCTCTTACCCAGAACGAACCTTTTTCAATTACAGCCGCATCGATTCAGTTCGGTATTCCTATGGCTTCCGGAGCCATGCTCATATGTATCTTTATGGGCTTGAACACTGCAATCTCATTTTCTCTCGTGATTGCAGTCTGTGCCGCCATAGTGTTTCAAAACCGGTTTGAAATATTTATTTATTTCCTTTTAAGCGGAATGACGGCAGCCTACTGGATGCAAAACTGCAGGGAACGCAAGGTATTCATAAATGCCGGTGTAAAACTCGGGGTTTTTAATATATTTGTTGCTACCGCTATAAATATTTATTTTGCCGACTTTTCCTGGATGAAATTGCTCTGGGACTGGGTTTTTGCTTTTTTAGGCGGTGTGGGAGCCGGTATTGTAACTGCAGGACTTACCCCCCTTGTCGAGATAACCTTCAGCTTTTCGACCGACATAAAGCTTCTCGAGCTTGCGAGCCTTGATCAGCCGGTTCTCCGCAGGCTTATGATAGAAGCGCCAGGGACATACCACCATTCGGTTATTGTCGGTTCGATGGTAGAGGCAGCTGCGTCCGAAATAGGTGCAAATCCTCTTCTTGCCAAGGTTTGCGGCTATTATCACGATATCGGAAAGATAAACAAGCCGCAGTATTTTATTGAAAACCAGTCCGACGGCATAAACAAGCATGACAAGCTTGCCCCCTCCATGTCGAGCCTTATTCTTGTTGCGCATGTCAAGGACGGCGTGGAACTGGCAAAACAAAATAATCTCGGACAGGAAATTACCGACACCATCAGCCAGCATCATGGAACGAGTCTTATCCGCTACTTTTACGATAAGGCGAAACAGATGAAAGGCGAGGAGGCGGTAAAAATGGACGATTTCAGATATCCGGGACCTAAACCGCAGACAAGAGAAGCGGGTCTTGTGATGCTTGCCGATGTTGTTGAATCGGCTTCACGAACACTTGAAATGCCTACATCTGCAAGGATCAAGGGTCTGGTTCAGAATCTTATGAATAATATTTTTTCGGACGGGCAGCTCGATAATTGTGAACTGACATTAAAAGACCTGCATAAAATCGCAAGAAGCTTCAATACTATTTTAAACGGTATATATCATCACCGGATTGAATATTCTGAGGCTCAGACCACCGGCAATGGAAAAGGAAAAGATGGGAGTCCTGATAAACAACAGTCAAAACAGGTACAGGATCAGGCAGGAAGGCATACGGCAAATGGCTCGGGCCATCTTAAGCGCCTTGGATTGTCCTGACGGCGAATTATCGATTCTGATTGAAGATGATAAAGGGATTGCTGAATTAAACAGTGAATATCTTCACAGGAAAGGTCCTACAAACGTAATTTCCTTTCCTATGCACGATGGCAAATCACCTGCGCTTAATGATATTCTTGGCGATGTCGTCATATCGATTGAAACGGCTGAAAGAGAAGGCACAGAAGAAGGTACCGGAATGAAGAAACGGTTTGCCGAACTTCTGATACATGGCATCCTTCATCTTTTCGGCTATGACCATGAAAAAAACCATTATCAGGCAAGAAAGATGAGAAAAAAAGCCGCAGAGCTTATGAAGATTGTTGAAGGAATAGAACTGTAGAAGGGTCCAAGGATTCGAGGAGTCAAGGGGTCAAGTGAAGGAAGAGAGCAAGAGGACAAACCTTGCTTTTGCACTCGAACCATCGAACCCTTGAACCCTAAAATATAAAACCATAAACTTTTTGGAGATTTTAAATATGGCCGGACTTGCTGTAAATGTCGATCATGTTGCCACGCTGAGGGAAGCAAGAGAATATGTCAATTATCCGGACCCTGTTTCTGCAGCGGTTCTGGCTGAAGTCGCAGGAGCGGATGGAATTGTAGTTCACCTCAGGGAAGACAGACGACACATACAGGATGAAGATGTAAAAATATTACGAAGCATCGTTCAGACGAAACTGATACTGGAAATGGCTGCCACTTCTGAAATGATTGAAACAGCCTTGAGCGTAAAACCGGATCTTGTAACGCTCGTTCCTGAAAAACGGAGCGAGCTGACGACAGAAGGGGGTCTGAATCTGATAGTTCACGGAAATGCCATTGCAGAGAGCGTGGCAACCCTGCAGAATGCCGGTATTCCGGTCAGCCTTTTTATTGATCCCGACCCGGAGCAGGTAAAACTTGCTCATAAGATCAATGCAACGATCGTGGAAATTCACACAGGCGCTTTTTGCGAGTCAAAAGCCCAGCGTAAAAAAGACAGGGCATTTTCCAGAATAGAAGATGCAGCAAAGCTGGCGCATAAACTGAAAATGGGTGTTAATGCAGGGCATGGATTATGCTATCAGACAATTAAGGCATTTAAAGGGCTTGGAGAAATAAAGGAATTCAGCATAGGTCACAGCATTATTGCAAGAGCCGTTCTAGTAGGCATGGAAAGGGCTGTCAGGGATATGATTGCTCTGATAAAGGAACTGTGAAAGGAAGGGGTAAAGGGTTCAAGGGGTCAAGGGCAAATGCGTGCGCCGAATATCGAATGCCGAACGTCGAATATAGAATATCGAATATAAGGGATCAGGGGAAAGAGAAGGTTTTTCACTCGAACCCTCGAATCCTTTATTCCCTTCGATGAACGAATAATGAATCAGAGACCAGTAACCAGAAACCAGGAATCAAAGTATGTATATTGTAACCGCTGATGAAATGAGGGCGGTGGATAAGGCAACCATCGATTTCGGTATTCCCGGCAGAATACTTATGGAGAATGCGGGAAGGGGAGCTGCGCGGATACTCCTTGAGAGTTTTCCCGGTATTGGCGCTAAAAAAATCGGAATTTTGGCCGGACGCGGTAACAATGGCGGTGATGGTTTTGTGGTGGCTAGGTATCTTGCCCAGAAAAATATCGATGTCAATGTATATCTCCTCTCAAAAGCCTCTCTTGTGAAGGGTGATGCTCTTGCAAATCTTGAACTTCTTAATTCTCTTGGTGTCCCGGTTATTGAAATAGATAATCGAAAATCCTTTCTTAACAACCGTATTTCAATGCGTCATGCGGATGTGTGGACAGATGCGATATTCGGAACAGGCCTGAAATCGGATATTGAAGATTATATCAAAGATATCATCATTTTCATAAACAGCCTGAAAAAACCTCTCATGGCAGTTGACATTCCTTCGGGGATTGATTCAGATACGGGGCAGGTTCGCGGTGAAGCATTATGCGCCTGTGTGACGGCAACTTTCGGATATGCCAAAACAGGGCATTATCTTCACCCGGGAGCAGGATATTCGGGCAAAGTTGAAATAATAGATATAGGCATTCCGCCTCTGGTTGCCGGCAGGATAGCGCCAAAACAGGGCCTGCTTGATGATGGGATAATAAGCTCTTATCTCAAACCAAGAGAAAAAGACGCCCATAAGGGAACCAACGGTCATCTGTTTATTGTTGCCGGCTCTCCCGGAAAAACCGGGGCGGCGGCTATGACAGCAATGGCGGCAATGAGGGCAGGGGCCGGGCTTGTGACCATTGGCGTGCCTAAAAGCCTGAATCCGGTTATAGAGCCGATGATTCTCGAAGCCATGACATGTCCGCTTCCTGAAAATACGGAAGGATTCCTTTCCGAATCTTCGTTCGATGCAATAATACACAACCTTGCCGGCAAGAAATGTATCGCGATAGGCCCCGGGCTTGGAACGGATGCTTCCACAAAAAAACTTGTTATCAACATTCTTCGGGATATGGCGCTGCCTGTTATTCTTGATGCCGACGGACTGAACATGCTTGCGGGAGAAACCCGTTTGCTTAAAAAGCTAAAAATGCCGGTCATTCTGACACCGCATCCCGGCGAGATGGCAAGACTTACGGGAAAAAAGATTTCGCAGATCCAGGAAGACCGAATCTCCAGCGCCCGTGATTTTGCAGTGGAATTTAATGTTCATCTCGTTCTTAAGGGAGCAGGAACCGTTATCGCGCATCCGGACGGGAGCGTCTTTATAAATCCAACCGGGAATTCCGGCATGGCGTCGGGAGGCATGGGGGACATTCTTACAGGACTTATTGCCGGATTTGTCGCGCAGGGATATCCGGCGGAGGAGGCTGCCCGGATCGGGGTTTACATTCATGGCAAGGCCGGAGACGATATTGCAGACAGCGTGGGGCCGTTCGGTTATCTTGCATCCGATCTTTTAAAATCCATACCCGCGCAGATCGGGGTTTTGATGGATTCGTAAAAAATCATTTTTAACACGAAGACACGAAGACACAAAGACACAAAGAACATAAATATTTTTTATGAACCGAAACGCGAGCGCATTTCCCGACCTCTCTGCGGCAGGGTTAGCGAGCAAATTATAAACAGATGATATTCCTTACGGTGAAGATTCCCCGACCTCTCTGCGGCAGGGAGCTTCAATTTCAAATTTCAAATATGAAATCTATTTACATAATGTCAGGCTCCCAGGCAGAAACGCAGTATCTAGGTGAAAAAATCGGCAGGAAGCTTGATGCAAAATTTATAATAGGTTTATCCGGAGAGCTTGGAAGCGGAAAAACATCATTTGTCCAGGGTCTTGCAAGAGGACTCGATGTTCCTGATAATTATTACATTACAAGCCCGACATACTCCATTATCCATGAATATGCCGGACGTATTCCGTTGTTTCATATCGATCTGTACCGTATAAAGGGAAAAGGGGAAATTTATGAAACCGGACTTTACGAAATGCTTGACAGATTCGGAATCTTTGCTATTGAATGGCCCGATTTGCTGATAAATGATTTGCTGGCGGATTACACGGCAATTTGCTTTGAAATAAATGATGATGATACACGGAAAATCAGCATAACGGCGCATGGAGAGATAGCTGAGGATCTGATAAAGAAGCTTTAGATAGTGAATAGTAGGGTTCAAGGGTTCGAGGGGTCAAGGGGCAGTTATCAGTGGTTAGGGATCGGGGATCAGGGTGAAAAATGCTTTTCCTGACAACTGACGTCAGGGAAAAAGAGGAAATTTTCACTTGAATCCTCGAATCCTCGGCCGCTTGGATCCTTTATTCTATAATATTTATTGATGAGGTAAGAAAAGAGATGAGTTTAATTGTTCAGAAATTCGGGGGAACATCGGTCGGGGATATCGACCGGATCCGCAACGTGGCGAGGCGTGTTTCAAAAACTTTTGATGAAGGCAATGATGTGGTCGTGGTCCTTTCGGCCATGTCGGGTGTTACTGACAGTCTTATCAAGATGGCAAACCAGGTTGCCTATGCTCCCGACAAGCGTGAGCTTGATGTTCTGCTTACAACCGGGGAACAGACTACAGTCGCTCTTCTTGCCATGATGCTGAAGGGCATGAACTATCCTGCCGTATCTCTCCTGGGACACCAGGCTGAGATTCTTACGGACAGTGATTTTGGAAATGCAAGGATTGCGGGAATCGGCGCCAAACGCATAAAAGAGTTTTTGAATAACCGGACAATAGTTGTTATTGCAGGTTTTCAAGGAAGTGATTCATTCGGAAATCTCACGACGCTGGGACGGGGAGGATCTGACACCTCGGCTGTTGCGGTTGCCGCAGCTCTTAAAGCGGATATGTGCGAAATATATACTGATGTGGACGGTATATACACTGCAGATCCGAATATATGTAAAAAAGCCAGAAAGCTCAACACAATTTCCTATGATGAGATGCTTGAAATGTCGAGCCTTGGAGCCAAGGTTCTTCAGATAAGATCAGTTGAATTTGCGAAAAAATATGATGTTCCTGTGCATCTGAGATCATCATTTTCACTGGAGGAGGGGACCATGGTAGTAAATGAAAATTCAGATATGGAACGCCTCGTTGTTTCCGGCGTGACCCACAGTAAAAACGAAGCGCGTATAACTTTAAAGAAAGTTCCTGACCAGCCCGGGATTGCCGCAAAAATATTTACCCCTGTTGCAGATGCGGGGATACTGGTTGATATGATAATTCAAAATACCCGCGCGGAAGGTATGACCGACTTAACCTTTACTGTTCCGAAATCTGATTATAAGAAAGCTCTTGAAATTGAAAAGAAAATTGCGCAAAATATCGGAGCCGAGGCCGTTTTCGGAGATGAGAATGTTGCCAAGGTTTCCGTAACAGGTGTTGGAATGAAGAATCATTCCGGTGTTGCGGCAAGAATGTTTTCGGCTCTTGCAAAGGAAAATATAAACATAATGCTGATAAGCACATCCGAAATAAGAATATCCTGCGTAGTAGAGGAAAAATACGCCGAGCTCGCGGTCAGAGTCCTTCACACCGAATTCGGATTGGACAAAGAATAAAAGCCGAAGATAGAATATCGGACATCGAATATCGATAAAAGCTGAATTTCGAAGTCCGGTTTTGTCGAAATTCTATATTCGAGGTTCGAAGTACGGCTTTACAAACCAGAAAATAGAGACCATAAACCAGAAACGAAAGCAGTGTTTTGAAATTCAGTACCGATCAGCTTATACTTTCACTTTTAATCGGGGTCGTTATCCTGTGTATCACTATGTACAGAATGCTCCAGCATTGATGCATCATACAGGAGGGAATATCTATGGATTCAAGAAAAGAGGATATCATCAGCGGAGGGGAAAGCCTTTCCAATGTGGAGATAGAGAAGATAATTTACCGGCATCCGGCCGTTCTTGAAGTAGCGGTTATCCGGGTTCCGGATCCGAAATGGGGCGAAGTTCCCAAAGCGTTTGTTGTTCCCAAACCCGGAACAAGCCCCTCAGCCGAAGAGATCATGCAATTTTGCAAGGAACATGCGTCTCATTGTGATATTTCCGTACTGACTCTGATAGTTGAAACCAAGGACCCCTACACGGCAGATCACCAGAAGCGGGTTGCCAAATTGGCCGCAGCTATTGCAGCGGAAATGGGATTTTCTGAAAATCAGGTGGAGGTAATTCGTTTGGCGGGCGGCATCCATGATCTTGGGAAAATTTCCGTGCCGGCTGATATTCTGAGCAAACCATCCAGCTTGAGTGAAATAGAATACAACCTGATGAAAATACATCCGGAGACTGGTTATAATATATTAAATAAAATAGATATTCCATCGCCTATCGCGCTGATGGTGCTTCAGCATCATGAAAGGCTGGACGGATCCGGGTATCCGAAAGGATTGAAAGATGGCGATATTATTCCGGAAGCCCGTATAATGGCCGTAGCCGATGTCGTTGAGGCGATCACTTCATACAGGTCCTACCGGCCGACTTTCGGCAAAGACAAAGCTCTGGATGAAATTTCAAAAAACAAAAGTATCCTGTACGACACTCAGGTTGTTGACGCTTGCCTTGCGCTCTTTCAGGAAAAGGGGTTTTCATTTGATTAGAAGCCATTTCAAAACCCCGTCTGAAGTCTGATAGCTGTGTTGCAAGCCTCTTCAAAATGCTCACATACTACCGTGTATGCTGCGCTTTTTCATCGGCTTGCGCCTTGCTCTCAAACCTGATACGAGG
>RPRI01000187.1 GCA_003818505.1 Desulfobacteraceae bacterium
CACCCTCGGTACTCTCGATGGCATGTCCGCTTTCTCTTCGGGAAGGCTTAAGGTCGAAGGTGACATGGGCCTTCTCATGAAAGCTACCCAGTTTTTCAAAAAATATTCACCCCCAAAAGCCGCGCCTGTCGTGACTGTCGAAGACATATTCGGCACTATGGAATCAAGGGTGAACCCGGACGGGGTAAAAGGAATCGCCGCCAACTACGGGTATGTGATAACCGGAACAGGCGGAGGCGAATGGACCGTATCAGTCAAGGACGGAACAGTCAAAGTCTTAAAGGGCCTGCATACTCCCAAAGTTACCACCACTATTTCCGCCAAGGACTGGGTCGCGATCACGCTCGGGACTCTCGACGGCATGTCCGCTTTCTCTTCGGGAAGGCTTAAGGTCGAAGGTGATATGGGCCTGCTTACGAAGGCAACCAGGTTTTTCAAAAAATATACCCCCCCGGGTCCTGAAGGGGCCGAAGAGGAAAAACAGGATGAACTGATAAGAATCAAGCAGATTCTTTCGATACCCCAGAGATTTGCGACAGGCCCTGTTATGGGAAAATTCTTAAAAGCCTTCAAAAATAAAAAAATTATGGCCAACAAATGTCCGAAATGCGGAAGGCTTCAGCTTCCGCCAAGGGAAGTTTGCGCGGAATGCAGGGTCAGGGCAACGGATTGGGTAGAAGTCGGCCCGGAAGGCGTTATAACAATATGTGACATCGCCTACTATGCCAGCCCGGACCCGCTTTCAGGAGAAAGCAGGGAAACTCCTTACATAGCGGCTCATTTTCTTCTTGACGGATGCAAGGGGCACGAAACCCTCTGGCATGAATTAAAACCTTCGGACATAAAAAAAGCGAAAAAGGGCGCGCGTGTCCGCCCCGTATGGAATGAAGAACGTATCGGTGCTATAACGGATATAAAATATTTTGAAATAATCGACTGAAAATTAATAAGCTGATAAATCAAAAAGCAAGACGGCATAAACTAAGCTTGCAACGAACTCGTCAAATTTGATGAACCAGTTGGAAGTTATATGCGAACGGATTTGAGATTTTTGGGAAATAGATTTTTAAAGAACTTGAGCGTTAAAAATCACAAGCCTCTGAGGGCGTCAGCCCAAAGTTTCTTGTGATTTAGCGAAGTGATTTAAAAATCCCCAAAAAGCTCATTAAGAGAGCATATTTAGACTTCCAACGAGTTCGTCTGGATACAGGTTGCCGCAAAGCGGCATAAAATTGCTTTTTACGAAGTCGTCAAAGGAGAGATTATGGATTCAGCCAAAGAAGACTGCTTTATTGTTGAAGGGAAACTGGCCCTGCCTTACCAGTATTTTGCCGGCAGGACGGGAAGCCGCTTTCTCATCTCTTTAAGGGACAAGAAAAAAATTCTGGGATTGCAATGTAAGAAGTGCAACAAGGTATACGTTCCGCCCAGAACCGTTTGCGAGCACTGCTTTTCAAACATATCCGAAAACTGGGTCGAGCTGAAAAATACCGGGATTGTCACCGGCTTTACCGTTATAAGATATGAAGAACCTCATCAGCCAGTGAAACCTCCGTATATTCTCGCGCTTGTTAAAATTGACGGGTCGGATACGCCTATAGCCCATATAGTAAAAGGCATCCCCTTAAGCAAAATGCGCACAGGTTTAAAGGTCAAAGCCGTGTTTGCAAAAAAGAGCACTTCGACCATAATGGATATTGATCACTTCAGGCCTGATGAGAAACCGAGGTTCGAACTGGGCTTCACATATGATGAGCTTGAAGTCGGCATGTCAGCCTCTTTTACAAAAACGATTTCCGAAACCGATGTATACCTGTTTGCCGGAATCTCAGGTGATTTCAACCCCATGCATTTAAACGAGGAGTTTGCAAAAACGACTCCTTTCGGCACGAGAATCGCCCATGGCGCACTGCCCCAGAGCCTTATCGCTCCGGTACTGGGCATGAAACTGCCCGGTCTCGGAACGGTTGCCCTTGAAATAACATGCCGTTTTAAAGCTCCTACATATTTTGGCGACACAATAACTGCTACAGGCGAAATTTCTGAAAAGATAGAAAACAAACGGTGGGTCAGGATGACTCTGTCATGGACAAACCAGAAAGGTGAAATTGTTGCGGAAGGCTCTGCTCTTGTCATGCCTCCTGCTCCTATGCCGAAGGAAATGTGAGGTAAAATATGGGATTAGAATTTGCCGCAAAGGCTTCCTGTCAGGAATACTTCGGGAAGGCCCATGAAATGGTCCGTCGCTCTGTAAAGGAATTCGTCACCAAGGAGATTATTCCTTTTATCGAGGAATGGGAAGAAGAATGCGAATTTCCGCGCTCCCTTTACAAAAAAGCCGCAGAGGTCGGAATTCTCGGAACCGGATACCCGGAGGAACTGGGTGGAACACCCGGAGATATCTTTTTCCAGATAGCAGTCTGGGAAGAGCTCATGCGTTCCGGTTCAGGAGGTTTTGTTTCAGGGTTAGGATCCCTTAACATCGCCATACCTCCAATCGTAAGAAAGGGAACAGATGAACAGAAAGAGCGCTTTGTAAAACCAGTTCTGGCCGGAGAGAAAATTGCCGCCCTTGCCATTACAGAACCAGAAGGCGGTTCCGATGTCGCCAATATCAGGACAACCGCGGTAAGGGATGGGGACCATTATATAGTAAACGGCAGTAAGACCTTTATAACAAGCGGATGCAGGGCCGACCAGATAACCTGCGCCGTCAGGACCGGAGAAAACGGAGCCCACGGAATAAGTCTCCTCATTATCGAGTCGAAAACTCCCGGTTATTCGGTCTCAAACAAACTGAAAAAAACAGGCTGGTGGGCATCAGACACGGCACAGATATTCTTCGACGACTGCCGCGTTCCTGTTGAAAATATTATCGGCAAAGAAAACGAGGGCTTTTACGGCATCATGGAAAATTTTCAGACTGAAAGGCTCCAGCTTGCCATAATGGCCAACATGACATCTCAGATGGCTCTTGAAGAATCCATAAAATATGCCAAAAAGAGAGAAGCCTTCGGCCGTCCTATAAAGAATTTTCAGGTAATCCGTCATAAGCTTGTTGAAATGGCTACTCTTGTCGAGGTGAGTCGGGAATTCACTTACCGCATAGCAGCAAAGATCGATTCAGGGGCAAACCAGATAAAAGAAATTTCCATGGCCAAAAATTTTGCCACGACCACCAGCGACAAGGTCACATATGAGGCTGTCCAGATATTCGGAGGTTACGGGTTCATGCGTGGTTACCTTGTTGAAAGGCTCTTCCGTGACAACAGGATATTATCGATAGGCGGGGGAACCACTGAAATAATGAAGGAGATCATCTCCAAATTCATAATATAACCGGCTCATAAAAAGCATAAATTCGGACAGCAAAGTAAAAAGTTCATTATGCAAGGCGCGCGAATCTTGAGGAATGAAGCGTACTTATTTGTACGCTGCAATGACGAAAGATGAAGCGCAACACAGCAGAATGACTTTTTACGAAGCCGTCAAACTTAAAAGAAAGGGAAACAGTATGGCACAGGAAATCGCCGACAGAAGGGATGTGGATTTTGTCCTTTATGAACAACTGGGAATTGAGGAGCTTATAAAGTGTGAAAAATACCGTGAATTCAACAGAAAGTCTCTGGATCTTGTCATTTCTGAAGCTCGAAATCTCGCCATCAAGGAGCTTCTTCCCGCAAATGCACCCGGTGACAAGGAAGGATGCAGGTTTGAAAACGGAAAAGTTATAGTGCCCTCTTCTTTTCACCGTGCATTCGATCTTTACCGGAAGGGTGAATGGATCGCGATGCTTGATGATACTGAAGTGGGAGGACAGGGGCTGCCTGTTACGGTCGCCATATCGGCAGCCGAATATTTCAACGGAGCTAACTGTTCCTTTTCAATGTATCCGGGACTGTGCCACGGAGCGGGAAAACTTGTAGAAATATTCGGAACGCCGAAGCAGAAGGAACTTTTTCTCGGGAAGATGTACGCCGGTCAATGGGGCGGCTCAATGCTGCTGACAGAACCGGAGGCAGGGTCAGATGTGGGAAATCTGACAACTTCCGCGAAAAAGAATCCTGACGGCACATATTCCATTACAGGCAATAAGATATTCATAACGGGCGGCGAGCAGGATCTAACCGAGAACATAATTCACCCTGTTCTGGCGCGCATTGAAGGAGCGCCGGAAGGCACAAAAGGAATATCCCTGTTTTTAGTCCCAAAAATATGGGTTAATGATGATGGAAGTCTCGGAGAACCGAATGACGTTGTCTGCACCGGCATTGAAGAGAAGCTGGGTATTCACGGAAGCTCGACATGCAGCCTGTCTCTGGGAAGCAGGGGCAAGTGCCGCGGAACACTTCTCGGCGAAGAGAACAAGGGAATGAAGGCAATGTTTCACATGATGAATGAAGCCCGCCTGGGCGTCGGGATCCAGGCTTTTTCCATGGCCAGCGCAGCCTATCTGCATGCCCTCGACTATGCAAGAAACCGCGTGCAGGGAAGACCGCTTTTGAAGATGTTCGACCAGAGCGCACCAAGAGTTCCCATCATAGAACATCCCGATGTGCGTCGTATGCTCATATGGATGAAAGCCCATGTCGAAGGAATGAGAAGCTTCATTTATTACATAGGCAATTGCTTCGATATATTGAGTACTACTAAGAGCAAGGAAGATAGGGAAAAATACTGGGGTTACATTGAAGTCCTGACTCCCATTGTCAAGGCATACTGCTCCGACAAGGCTTTTGAGGTATGCACACAGGCAGTCCAGGTATACGGAGGATACGGCTATACGGCTGAATTTCCCGTTGAGCAGCTTTTAAGGGACTGCAAGATAACCAGCATATATGAAGGAACAAACGGCATACAGGCAATGGATCTGATCGGCCGGAAACTGGGCATGAAAAACGGAAAGCCTCTCATGGAGCTTCTTGGTGAAATCAATAAAACAATCGCTGAGGCAAAAAAGCATGCAAAACTGAAAGACTCCGCCGAAAAAGCTGAAGCTGCCGTGGAGAAGCTCGGCAAAATAGCGCTTCACATAGGCAAAACCGCGATGTCCGAAAAAATTCTTACCGCCTTTGCCTTTGCAAGCCCCATGCTGGATGTGATGGGCGATGTCATTATGGCATGGATGCATCTGTGGCGGGCCTCGATCGCAATTCCGAAACTCGAAAAACTGACAGGAAACGCGGACGGCCAGGCAATAAAAGAAATGGCGTCAAAAAACAAAAATGTGGCATACTATGAAGGCCAGTACCTGACCGCAGAATACTTTATGTGCAGTGTGCTGCCGAAAACAATGGGAAACATGGATGCCATATTGAACATCAACAGCGCGCCGATTGATATGCCTCAGGAGTCCTTCGGAAGTTAACTTTGGTTTCCATCCGGAAATGGCCTTTATGGGCGATCTGTTGCAGGCTGAAGGCGAACAGACTGAAGACTTTTAGTGACTTCAGTTTTTAGCCTTCAGCCTTCTTTTTTCCCGCCTTACGACTCCAGCCTTATGCCTCTTGCCTAATACTGACATTTTCCTGTTGCTTTTTATCGGTAAAAAAGCTTTAAGTTGCCATAATTTTTCATGGAATCAAATATACCAGCTTCGGAAAATGTTGCATAAGCGTGATAAGTTTGTAAAACCACTAAGAACACGAAGCTGATCAAGGTGAAATATTATATGTTTTTCCTTCTTCGTGCTTCGTGGTATAATTCATATTATTTAAAGAATCTTATATTATGATAAGTGTAGAAAATATTACAAAAAGTTACGGCAGTTACGTTCTATTTGAAGGCGCCGGCTTCAAGATAAACCAGAAAGAGCGGGTTGGCCTGGTTGGTCGGAACGGCCACGGGAAGACTACCCTCTTCCGCCTGATAAAAAAGGAGGAACTTCCGGACTCCGGCGCAATAGTTATTCCAAAGCTTTACCGCATCGGATGCGTTGAGCAGCATATAGAGTTTTCAGAAGATACTGTGCTTAAGGAGGGTATGAAGGGCCTTCCCGAAAATGAAAAAGATCATTTCTGGAAAGTAGAGAAAATACTTGCAGGCCTGGGTTTTTCTCCAAGTTATCTTGACCTGAATCCGAAAGATCTTTCGGGAGGGTTCCAGGTGCGCCTCAATCTCGCCAAAGTGATTGTATCCGAACCTGACCTGCTGCTCCTCGACGAACCCACCAACTATCTGGACATAACTTCGATCCGCTGGATTGAGCGGTTTCTTGTCAACTGGCCCCGTGAACTTATGCTGATAACCCACGACAGGGGGTTCATGGACAAAATCGTAACCCATACACTCGGAATACACAGGAAAAAAATCCGCAAAATTTCGGGCAACACCGAAAAATATTATATCCAGACCGCTCAGGATGAGGAGATATACGAAAAAACACGGGTCAATGACGAAAAGCGAAGAAAAGAGATAGAGATATTCATAAGCCGGTTCAGGGCAAAAGCAAGGCTTGCAAACATGGTGCAATCGAGGGTAAAGACCCTGGGCAAGATGGAGAAAAAGGATAAACTGGAGAGGATCAAAACTCTCGATTTTTCCTTCAGGAGCGCCCCTTACCGGGGAAAACGCATTCTTTCCGCAAGCGGTATTGATTTTTCATATGACCAGAGCACACCTCTTATCAGTGATTTTGATATCAACATCGGAGCCCGGGACAGGGTGTGCGTCATAGGGAAAAACGGCAAGGGCAAGACAACTCTTCTGAAAATTCTTGCCGGCGCCCTTTCTCCCCTGACCGGTCAGATCGATTACAATCCTGCTTCGATCATGGGATTTTTTGAGCAGACAAATGTGACCCATCTTGTCAACAGCCGGACAATAGAAGAAGAAATCCTATATTCCCATCATGATATAGAAAGGCAGACCGCAAGGAACATCTGCGGCGTCATGATGTTCGAGGGGGATTCAGCCTTAAAGAAAATAGGCGTTTTATCCGGCGGTGAAAAAAGCAGGGTGCTTCTCGGAAAACTTCTTGCAACCCCGGTAAATCTGCTTATTCTTGATGAGCCTACGAACCATCTTGACATGGATTCCTGCGATGCCTTACTGGCGGCTCTTGACTGCTTCGAAGGCGCAATAATAATGGTAACGCATAACGAGATGTTTCTCCATGCCCTTGCAGAGCGCCTCATTGTATTCCAGGATGAAAGCGTGCATATTTTTGAAGGAACCTATCAGCGGTTCCTTGAGAAGGAGGGCTGGAGAGATGAAAAAGGTTTTGTCAAAAACCTTCCCGTTTCCGACGAAAGCACAGAAGCAGGCGCAAAGTTCAATAAAAAGGAACTCCGCCGTCTCCGCTCCGAAATAATAACCGAAAAGTCCAAAACACTTAGACCGCTCGAGCAGCGTATTGCAGAAACGGAAAACCGCATAGAAGCACTCGAAAAAGAGCTTACCGAGTACACCGAAGCCATGCAGAAGGCTTCCGAAGGAGGAACCGGCAAAAAGATCGTCGAACTTTCCCAGGCAATTTATGCCGCCCAGACATCGATTGACAACTTTTTTAACAGGCTTGAAGCGCTTATAAAAGATCTGAATGAAAAAAGCATCCTTTTTGAGAACAGAATGAAGCAGATTGAAATCCCCGATGGTGAAAAGACGAAATGCTCCGGAATCTGACGAATCCGTTTATGGAGTATCCAGCGCTTCCCTTACCTTCGTAGCCATTGTCTTTATTTGAAAGGGTTTCTGAAGGAAGTGAACGCCTTCATCCAGCACGCCGTGGTAGGCTATAACATTTGCGGGATATCCGGACATGAACAGGTATTTAATGTTCGGCTTTATGGCACTGAGCCGTTTTTGAAGATCACGGCCGCTCATTTCCGGCATAATAACGTCTGTCAACATCAGATGAATCTCACCTGCGTGCTCCCCGGCTAATCGGATCGCCTCTCCAGGTGTAACGGCTGTCAGCACTGTGTAACCCAATTCTTCGAGCATGATTTTAGACATTTTAAGGAGCGCCTTGTCATCTTCGACCAGCATCACCGTCTCAGTGCCTGTTAAAATCTCGGTATGCATGTGTGGTTCGTCAATTGTCATTTCCTCTTTCTCATGCATAGGAATGTAGCTTTTGAAGGTAGTTCCCTTTCCGGGATCGCTGTACACATTTATAAAACCGTTGTTCTGCTTAACGATGCCATACACCGTGGCAAGTCCGAGACCGGTACCCTTTCCTAATTCCTTTGTGGTAAAAAAGGGCTCAAAGATCTTCTCCAGAGTATCTTTGTCCATGCCGCAGCCGTTATCGCTGACCGCAAGCATTATATAATGCCCAGGAACAAAACCAGCGTGTTGGGCACAATAAGCCTTGTCAAATACAGCCTTTTCTGTCTCTATTGTAATTTTGCCGACTCCGGAGATAGAATCACGCGCATTTATCGTCAGATTGACAATAATCTGATTAACCTGAGAGGGATCCATCTTTACCGGCAAAAGGTTTGGAGCGGGTATCCAGAGCAGGTCGATATCCTCACCGATCAGTTTTCGAAGCATATTGAGCATCCCGGCTACGGCATCGTTTAAGTCCAGCAATTTCGGAGCAATTGTTTGTTTCCGGGCAAATGCCAGAAGCTGCCGTATGAGATCCGTGGAGCGTTTTCCGGCAGAGATAATTTCCTGAATGTCTGCATGAAGCGGGCTGGATTTTTCGATCTTCATCAGCGCCAACTGGGAATAACCGAGGATAATGTTAAGTATGTTATTGAAATCGTGTGCAATACCTCCAGCGAGCTGGCCTATGGCGTCCATCTTCTGCGATTGATGATATTGCGCCTCCAACTTCACCTTTTCCTCCTCTGCCCGCCTGCGTTCAGTAATATTGTAAATAATACCTGTTCCCCCCTTCAATCTTCCTCCTTCATAAATGTATCGGGCATTCACGATAACCCATATTTCCTCTCCCCCTTTTGTTCTGATGCAGTATTCAACCGACTGGGGAATTTTTTCACCGGCAAACAATTTTTCAATACGCTCGCCCATCAGCTTCTGACTCTTGTCCGTTATTAAGTTATAAAAATTAGTATTCAGAAGTTCGTTTTTCGTGTACCCCGTATATTCACACATAACATCGTTCACACTGATAAATCGGCCCGTTTCATAATTGACCTCGTATATACCTGCAGGCGCGTGTTTGACAAGTTCACGGTATTTCCCTTCACTCTCACTGAGCGCATCCTCGGCAAGCTTTCGCCTGGTGATGTCGCGGATCACGGAAACCATGCCGACGATTTTGCTTTCGCGCCAGATGGGTGCGCCGCTGAATTCGCCATGCTTGATGGTTCCATCCCTTGCAACCAGCGAATAAA
>RPRI01000188.1 GCA_003818505.1 Desulfobacteraceae bacterium
ATTTTCGTTGTCTTATAAATTGCCGGGCACAGTTGATATGACTTTATGCCAAACCTTTAATTCTTTATAGTTCGTCAGCATTGAGCGCTGGTGGTTAGCGCTTCGGCTTCACTACGTGTCACTCGAATCCTTGGACCCTTGACCCCTTGAACCCTCTCCGGATTACCAACTAATCTGGAGATGATCCATATTTTATTATATTATAACTGAATTTTGTCAAAGGATATCTGATCGAAACAGCTGGCGCAATCCGGGCGGCTTGTTGCGGTAAACTTACTTACACCCCTCAAAGGGGTACTGCAAAGAGTTCCGCTTATCGTTAATTGATCATCTTTAGGCTTTTTATGATACCGCCATCTTTTAATTTTCTGAAATTTATGTATAATGAAACCTAAGAGGGTTTTGCAGACACTCCTGAATGAAACTATAGAAACTTAATACTGAATTTATTCGCGTTGGGGAGGCTTTCAACATGAAGAATAATTCACATTATTTTAAGGACATTGTGTATTGCGGGCGAATCCTTAATGGAAAATACGGTAAGGCGCTAAAGAAACGTGTTACGGAGTGTATAGCGGCTTTTCATGCTTTCGAAGAAATCGGTAATTTGTCGATACCTTACGTATCGGCCTGGCATGAGGATGAAAATGCCTGGTATGAATTTGCCGCCAAAGGCTTCACGGACTTGATGGTATGCGATACCTCACAGCTTGCCGAGGTGTTTCGGAACAGCATTTGTGACCGGCGCATTTACAAATATTCGGGGGTCGGGCCGAGTATTCTAAAAGAGGTTTTGAACCGGGAAGGGCTGGAAGAAGCCAGGAAGCAGCTTCGCGAAAACAGTAAAGAGCATGGCAATGTTGAAGCCGTTTATAAAATTTCCCTTGATGGAAATAATTACTGCTGGCTGAAAGACAGGGCTAACGTGGAAACTTACGCCGAAGACAATATCTGTCTTTCCATCGGATGTCTTACAGTCGTTTCAAAGGAGATGGAGTCTGAAGAGAAATGTGAAAACCTGATCCTTGAACTAAAAAATGCCCTGGCCAAAGTCAAAACCTTAAGCGGATTGCTCCCGGTCTGCTCTCATTGCAAGAAGATCCGTGACGATAAAGGCTATTGGAATCAAATCGAGGCTTATATCCTGGAGCATTCTGATGCGGAGATAAGCAACAGTATCTGCGAGGAATGTGCGAAGGAACACTTTCGTACACCCCATCCCGATATAGGCAAGCGCTGGTCCGGAAAATCAGGTAAGCCGCAAAAGTGATAAATATTTAAATTTATAAAAGGAAGCCCGATATTTTGTGTATTATCTGCTGCTTCGGGAGGGCTCCGACAAGTCTATCTTTCAGTTCCGCCCTGTCAAAGATAAGCATGGTAGGAATGCTGGCGATATTGTATTTTGCGGAAGTACCAGGGTTCTCATCAACGTTCAGTTTGCATATTCTGAACCTGCCGGAATACTCTCCGGCAATTTCATCTATAACAGGGCCTATCATCCTGCATGGTCCGCACCATGGAGCCCAGCAGTCAAGCAGGACGGGAATTGGAGACTTCAGCACTTTTTCGCTGAAATTATTGTCAGTGACGACAAGTGGTTTTTCATCAAAAAGATCTGTTGTGTCAAGCAATGCCGAACATTTACCGCATCTTGCGGTTACACCTGACTTGTCGGACGGAATCCTGTTCTTTGTGCCGCAGGCTGAACATCTGATGTTCACCGTCTTTGTTTTTATCATTTGTCCTCCTTTCTCCCGTTACTTCAAGGCATGACGCCGTACTTTTTTATTTAGTTTCCATCCGGAAATGGCCCTTTTGGGCGATCTCTGTGTCAATCTGCGGGATTTCTTGTGCGACATACATTGCGTATGTCTCCGCGCAATCCCTTGATTTCCTTGAGCTTGCCCAAAATTGCCTATTCCCGAATTGGAAACGCGATAGTGTCTATCATTAGTTTTCGGATGGACACTATTTATAGCAGCTGTCCATCCGAAAACCAATATTTTATCCGCCATAGGTCAATAACAGACTTTGCCCCATTTCCCCTGCTCCCGAAAAATGCCTTTCGTGGACCGGTAATCTTATATAATTGTGCTTTCTCCTGCCGGCCCGAAAATTTCTTTGCATTCCGGATTTTCGTGGCATATTATTCCCCAGTTTCTGGTGTGGAAAGCAACATTACAGTAAACATATACAACCGGAATTATTCGATACCTAACAGGATATTAATGACAAAATATGAATTTTAATTATCTTTTCGATACGCCTTTCGGTTATGCCGCTCTTTTGTACTCCATAAATCCGTTCAAAATTACAGAAATACTTCTTCCTGACCCGGATAAAAAAAATATTCTTCATAAAACAACCGGTTACCCGGCAGATAAAAATGCTTTACATCCTCAGGTCTTCCTTGTGACAGAATCCATTCGGGATTATTTCTTCGGGGAGATCAAATCCTTTCCCCCGGTATTTTTTGAATGGATGAATTTTGGCAATATTACCCGTCTTGAAAAAAGGGTTTATCAGGAAACATCATATATTACATATGGTAAAACAGCATCTTACAGCTATATTGCAGGAGCTGTCGGGAGGCAAAAAGCATATCGTTTTGTCGGGAACACCCTCGCAAAAAACCCGTTTCCCATTATTGTTCCATGCCACAGGGTCGTTAAAAGCAACGGCGCATTTGGTGGATTTGGCGGCGGGAAGGATCTTAAAATTAAAATGCTGGCTCTTGAAAAGGCAACCAACCCATATCCGGATTTCTTGCCGGTAAATGACAGACATTTCTTATAAAGTCCATGATTCTCGTTGCAAATTCTCCGCAAAGATTGATATTATAAAACTCGGGCATGAAAGTGCTTCTTGCAAGCAGTTACAGCACAAGCGGCGAAAACTTATTTTTTTCATAACCAGGTAATTTATTATGAAACAATATATTATTGACGAGTTAAGATACAAAGACTATGAAAAGGTGAAATTATACCTCGATGAGAACCTGGGAGCTTCGGAAATCGGCGGTATTTACTGGCTGCCCATTGATAAAGAGATATTGACCGGTGAACAGGCGGCTCATACCGAATGCCTGCCGCTTTTTTTTGTTATTGACCTTAAACCGGAGCTTATTTCCTGCGAACTTCTTGTGCGTACGAAAAACCGTATCAAATGCAACTGTATTGACTATGCCACCGAAAAACAGCGGAATTGGCTTATTCAATATACTGATAGGATGCTCAAGCAGCTTGAAATATCGGTATGATCTTTTAACCTGTTCCGGTTCGAGAAAAACAAATTTATGAGTTCCGGCCTTTCCGGAAGGGAAATGACGTGTTGATGACCGCGGCAATAATTGTATGGGTTGTACTTATGACGGTTCTTTTCGGGATATTGGCTATCTTTGCATCCTTTGTTGATATTAAGGGGCGTCTTCCGCATAAGGTTGCCGGCATATGGGCGCGGTCCATTCTGGCTGCAAGTCCGGTAGATGTGACGGTTCGAGGCCTTTCAAATATAGACCCGGCAAAATCATACGTTTACATGTCTAATCACCAGAGCAACTATGATATCCCTGTTCTTCTTGGGCATCTCCCGGTTCAGTTCAGATGGCTTGCAAAAGTTGAGCTTTTCCGCATACCTCTCTTCGGGTATGCAATGAAAAGGGCCGGTTATATCTGCATAGACCGTTCAAATCGTGAATCAGCCTTTGAAAGTCTTAATATGGCAGCCGGAATAATAAGAAACGGTGTTTCAGTCATGATTTTCCCAGAAGGAACCAGGAGCAGGGATGGCAATATAGGTTCTTTTAAAAAAGGCGGGTTTGTCCTTGCAATTGAGTCGGGAGTCCCGATTCTGCCGATTATTATCCGGGGCACATTTTCAGTCATGCCCAAAAGCAGGTTTCTCATTAAACCCGGTAAGGTTACACTTGAAATCCTGAAACCGGTGGAAACCTCTGGATATACGAAAGAAACCAAGGATGGGCTTATGGAAAATATAAGAAATATCATGTGTGAATACGTTGATTTGGAAAAGAAGGGTATTTTGTGATGTTGAAAATTATCCCTCTCGGAGGGCTTGGTGAAATCGGTCTTAACATGATGGCTTTTGAGTATGGCGACTCGATATTTGTCGTTGATGCCGGCCTCATGTTCCCTGAAGATTACATGCTGGGAGTTGATTTTGTAATTCCCGACATGCTTTACCTGAAGCAGAACAAGAAGAGGATACTTGGAATAGTGTTGACACATGCCCATGAAGATCATATCGGCGCGCTTCCGTATCTGCTGAAAGATATAAATGTCCCTGTTTTCTGCACACCGTTTACACTCGGACTTGTCCGTCATAAGCTTGAGGAGTACAGCCTTCTTGCAGCGGCTTCCCTGTATGAAATTTCACCCGGAGAAAAACTGAAGCTCGGTTTATTTGAAATTGAGTTTATAAGGGTCGGTCACAGCGTTATTGACGGTGTCGGGCTTGCGATAAGGACCCCTTTAGGCATGATTATTCATACGGGTGATTTTAAAATAAGCCACACAGCCCCGGACGGAATGATGACCGATGTTCACAGTTTTGCCCGCTGCGGAGATGAGGGAGTTTTGTGTCTTCTTTCCGATTCGACAAATGTTGAGAAAGAGGGTTATACTATTTCCTCAAGGGAAATAGGCGAAACTCTCGCAAGGATTGCGATGGGGTGCAGGGGAAGAATAATCATCGCGCTTTTTGCCTCGAATATTGCAAGGATACGACAGATAGTCAATATCGCAAAGTCGAGAGATAAAAAAATCATTTTCAACGGCAGGAGCATTGAGATAAGTGTCAGCATTGCAAAAGACCTCGGCTATCTGAAAGTGCCCGACGGGCTCGAGATAGATATAAGCCGGATAAACGAATTTTCGGATGACGAAATAATCATGATTACCACCGGCAGCCAGGGAGAGCCCCTGTCTGCTCTTGCACGCATGGCGGCCGGGACCCACAAACAAATAGCTGTGAAAAAAAATGATACGGTTATTCTTTCTTCCAAATTTATTCCTGGAAATGAAAAAGCCATAACAAATATCATCAACAAGCTTTATAAAAGAGGCGCGGATGTAATATACGAAAAAATATCGAACATACATGTATCGGGACATGCTTTCAAAGAAGAGCTGAAACTGATGATAAAACTGACAAAACCCGAATATTTTGTTCCGATTCACGGAGAATACAGGCATCTGGTGCTCCATTCGCGCCTTGCTGAAGAAGTGGGTATAAAGAAGGAAAAAATACTTCTTGCCGAAAACGGACAGATAATAGAGTTTGACGACAAAGGCGGCAGAATAAAGGATGAAGTTCCGACAGGCCGTGTTCTGGTTGACGGCAAAGGGATCGGTGACGTGGGAAGGAGCGTTCTTAAAGAAAGAAGGGCGCTTTCCGAAGAGGGGCTTGTGGTTGTCAATATGGCATTTGACGAAGAGACTGGAATCATAGTTTACGGGCCCGAGATAGTTTCGAGGGGTTTTGTTTTTGAAACGGAAACAGGGCATCTTCTCGAGGATGCAAAATGTGTTATTCTTGAAATAGTAGATGAAATTACTCCCGATGTGCCGGACAGGATCAATAAAATAAGATCCATGGTGCAATCCTCCTTAAGAAAATATTTTAATTTTGCGATTAAGCGGCGACCGGTTATTCTGCCCTTTATTCTTGAAATATAGAAGGCAGACTTAAGGAGAATATAGGATATCGAATATCGGGGAACAGCGGCCAGTAATCAGTGCACAGTGAGCAGGGGACAGACGAGGCATAGGTCTGGCTGGAAGGTTTTTCACTTGAACCCCCGAACCCTTGAATCCCTGAACCCTTTGTCTCATTCGATGTCCGATTTCCGAAATTCGAAGTGCGAGTGAGGTGAAATGCGAAAGGCGGGGCAATAAATATGCGCAAGGAATTAATCGGAATATTTCTGTTTTTTCTTGTTGTTTTTGTATTGATGAGCCTTTTATCATACAACCCTTCCGACCCTTCCATAAACAATGCGAAAGCTGCCGGCGAAGTTCATAACCTTTTTGGCGTTGTCGGTTCCAACATGGCCGGAATTTTTGTAGGCCTTTTCGGGATGGCATCATTTTTTATACCGGTGTCAATTCTTTTTATCAGCATAAGGTTTTTCGGTGATTACACGAGGCGTATTATTCTTTTCACTCTTGCAGGCGGTTTTCTCCTGATTATAGCTACAGGAGGCCTTCTTTCATTCCACGAAAACGGTTTTGATATATTCGGACGTGAATTTTCCTCGGGCGGAATAATAGGGATTTCCCTCAAGTCTTTTCTGGTAAAGTATACCAATTTCACCGGTTCGGTTATTATCCTTGCTGTTGTTTGGATTGCCGGCTTTATCCTCGCAACAGGACTATCCGTGCTTAGTATCCTGAAACGTTTGACAGGAATGTTTTTGTTTGCTTCCGAAAGGATAGCTACACATTACATCAAGTGGAAAGAACGGAGAGAGAAGTCGGTAAAACGCTCAAAACTTGTTGCCGAACAGAAGGATTTCAAGGAAAGGGAAATAGAGATAAAGGCTGTGAAGATAAAACCTGTCAAGGAGGCTCCTGTTCCAAAACAGGAGGTCTTTGAGTTCATGAGGTCCGATAGCGGATTCCAGCTTCCTTCAGTAAATTTTCTGGATGATCCCCCGGCAAGGGCCTCCGGTTTTGACAATGAAAATCTGAAAATGCAGTCGAAGTTACTTGAAAAGAAACTGGAAGACTTTGGTGTAAACGGGAAGGTCACGGCAGTCACTCCGGGTCCGGTTATAACTACTTTTGAGTATGAACCTGCTCCGGGAGTTAAGATAAACAAGATAGTGAATCTCACCGATGATCTCTCACTTGCTCTCCGTGCGACAAGCATAAGGATAGAAGCCCCGATTCCCGGAAAGGCAGTAATCGGAATTGAAATTCCCAACACCGACAGGGAAATAGTCAGGTTCAAGGAGGTCGTCGTATCTGGAGCTTTCGAAAAGGCCAAATCAAAGCTTACAATATGCCTCGGCAAGGATATAGTGGGAAATCCGGTTGTGGCGGAGCTCGACAAAATGCCGCACCTGTTGATAGCGGGAGCAACCGGTTCAGGAAAAAGCGTCGCATTAAACACGATGATATGCAGCCTGCTGTACAAAGCTATACCGGATGAAGTTAAGCTCCTTATGGTTGATCCTAAAAGAATCGAGCTTGCCATGTACGACGGTATTCCGCATCTCATCTCTCCGGTGGTTACAGACGCAAAAAAAGCCACTAACGCCCTTTTCTGGGCTGTTCATGAAATGGAGAGAAGATACATTATTCTCTCGGAAAACAAGTCGAGAAATATTAATCAGTATCAGCAGAAAGCAGTCAAGGGAGCAAAGAATGAAAAGGGAGAACTTCTCGAAAAACTCCCCCTTATAGTTATTATCATCGACGAACTTGCGGATATGATGATGGTGGCTTCAAGAGATGTGGAGGTTTCTCTGACGCGCCTTGCGCAAATGGCGAGGGCTGCGGGTATTCACCTCATACTTGCTACGCAGAGACCCTCGGTTGATGTTCTGACCGGCATCATAAAAGCTAATTTTCCAACCCGTCTCTCTTTTCAGGTATCCTCCAAAACAGACTCGCGGACCATACTGGATGCCAACGGGGCTGAAAATCTGCTTGGAAACGGGGATATGCTTTTCATGCCTCCCGGCACTGCACGGATTCAGCGTATACACGGTGCTTTCATATCCGAAGCTGAGATAACGAGGATTACGGAATTTCTGAAAAAACAGAAAAAACCCGAGTATGATGAAAAGATTACGGAAGCGAGGTCGATTGAACAATCCGATACGGATTCAACAGAGCACGATGATAGATATGATGATGCCGTAGCTCTAGTCACAAAGACAAGACAGGCTTCAATATCGATGATACAGAGGCATCTGAGGATAGGCTACAACAGGGCTGCCCGGATAATCGAAGTTATGGAAAAAGAAGGGATTGTCGGGCCGTCGGACGGTGTGAAGCCGAGGGAGGTTCTTGCCAGGGGATATGATGATATCAAATGAACTTCCGAACGCCGAATATCGAACGGCGGAATAAATAAATGATGAAACCAAGTGAATCCGTGAAAATACAAAACTCAGACGGCATAGTAAAAAGTTCAAGTTCAAGGCGTCGCAAATCATGTGTGATGCGGCGTACTCATAGTACGCCGCAACCACAACGGGATGAAGCGCAACGCAGACACGAAGTGAAGCTCCGCGCTAATCGGACTTTTTGCGAAGCCGTCAAATTTGACCGGGAATTGTTGGAAAACGTTAAAGGTTTTCTTGATCCTGAAGAGGGCATGCGCCTTTATGATACGGCTCTTTTGGCCGCAGGGAAGGGTCCATGCCTTGAAATAGGCAGCTATTGCGGCAAATCGGCAATTTATCTGGGTACGGCCTGCAGAGAGAAAAATAGTATTCTGTTCTCCATAGATCATCACAGGGGCTCGGAAGAACAGCAGCCCGGGGAGGAATATTTTGACCCTGAACTTTTCGATTTTGCTTCATGGCGGATGAATACTCTGGGAAATTTCAGGATAACGCTCGATAAAGCGGGTCTTGAGGAAAATGTTGTTCCGATTGTAACAAGGTCAGATGTCGCGGCCCGAATGTGGAGTTCGCCTCTTAATCTCGTTTTTATCGACGGCGGTCATTCATATGAAACAGCGCTTATGGATTACAATTGCTGGGCCGGACATATTGTCCCCGGCGGCTACCTTCTTATTCATGACATATTCCCCGACCCTGCCAACGGGGGACAGGCTCCTTTCCTTGTTTATAATCATGCCCTTGAATCGAATCTTTTCAAGGAGCTTCCGATGACCAAAACTCTTGGTGTTCTTCAGCGTATTATCTAAAATTTATTTCAGAATGAACATTATTTAATAAGATTTTTAGACACATAATTCTTGCCAACGCTGAAAGTCCATGATAATTGAGCATTATTTTGTGTTCTATTGCGTGATTTAACTTATTAAAATTTAAAGCTATTTGCTGGGATATGGTTTCATGTAAATATCCCTTTTTATCTGATTTGATGCGGAAGAAAGCAGCGATAACAGGAAAATACAGGCCATGTTTTTTCCATTATATGTAAACAATTAACAACTAAGGAGGATTCTACAGATGGCTTATGATGCGGTAAAAATGGCTGACTGGCAGATTTCCGAAGCAGCGGAAGTCAACATGCCGTCACCGGAGAAGTGGAGAGAAAAACTGGGCCTTATGCCCGATGAAGTCCTTCCGATGGGCAGGCTCGC
>RPRI01000189.1 GCA_003818505.1 Desulfobacteraceae bacterium
ATATCTTCCGAATGAAGATAAAAATCGGGCGTATTCAGATATCTTATCGCCTCCTGAATTTCAAAGGCAAAAAGGGCCGCCATGCCGGCATCGAGAAGTGGCCCAAGATAAGGAAGATGATGGCTTCCTTTTACATGCGGCGGCAGAAGCTTCCTTGCAAAATCGAGTGGTTTTTTCATGTCTTCAAGGGTTTCTACTTTCATCCCGAGAAGGGAATATATTACCGGAAGGTAATATGCGGTATTCGGAAAACCGACTTTTGTATCAGCATTGTAGGTTTCAAGGGCTTTCTTGTACATACCCTCTACCTTTGAGACTATATTATACCCGCCCTGGATGGCGGCAAATGCTACTAATCTTGACATACGTTCCTCCTTCGTTGAGGATTATTATAACCTCAGGTGTTTTTTAACTAACAATCTCTTATCACATGGCTTCAAGTTTCTGACGGTCAGCCATATCCATGAGTACCCTGTCCCTCGCCTTGTCGATGCCGAGAGCCTTGCGTTTTTTGTCGATATGGGCGATCATTTTGTGCGCATGCTTGATCGGGTCAATCTCGAAATCCCACATACCGCCATAGGTCTTTTCCAGATCCTCAAACAGGTATTTTTCAAACACAGGCGCGCCGCTGGTCGGGAATGTAACGCCGAATACGGTATATACACCAGCAGTAACAAAGTAATGACCGATTGAAATAGCTTTTTCGCTCATCCACTCCGGAGCGCTGCCTGCCGCCGGAAGATCGCATATGTCTTTTCCAAGACCGCCTGCCTTGACAACCTCTGTTGCAGCAAGGAGTATCCTGCTGTTGTCAACACACGATCCGAGATGAAGAACAGGCGGAATGCCCACAGTTTCGCAGACCTCAGCAAGTCCGGGTCCGCAGTAGACCGCCGCTGTTTCAGGGGCAAGAAGTCCTTCCATCGCGCATGCTATGCCGTTGCATCCTGTTGTAAGAACGATGACATCATTTTTGATAAGCTCTTTGACCACTAAAATATGGCCTTCGTTATGGCGGGTTCTGGCATTGTTGCAGCCGACGACGCCGGCAATGCCGCGGATACGGCCGTTTATTATGTTGTCGTTCAGCGTGTAATAGTCGCCCCGGAAGGTTCCGCCCAGATGGTACTTGATCGATTCAACACCGAAACCTGCGATCTGCGTACCTTTCTGGCGCGGAATCATGACTTCCGCCCGGCGGTTTTTGAAATTTTCGATCGACATGCGAACGATCCGCTTTGCGTCATCCATGGCGTGATGCTCATCGAATTCGATATGAATAACATTCTCCTGCTCCATACGGGCAATGGGATGTGTGGTAATCAGCTTGGTGTGAAAGCATTTGGCGACATTGGCCAGATTCTGCATGATGCACTGGATGTCCACCACCATGGCATCGCATGCGCCGGTAATGATGGCAAGTTCCTGCTGTAGAAATGTTCCTGCCGTCGGCACGCCGTGGCGTTGAAGCATTTCGTTTCCTGTGCAGCAGATGCCGCCAAGCTGAATGCCTTTTGCGCCCATGCTCTTTGCGTAGTCAACCATTTCCTTGGACTGGGCAGCGGCAATAAGCATCTCGGAAAGAACCGGCTCATGGCCATGAATTATAATGTTGACATGGTCTTCTTTCATTATGCCAAGGTTGGCTTCGGACTGAATCGGATAAGGGGTCCCGAAGAGAATGTCCTGAAGGTCGGTCGCCAGCATCGAGCCACCCCACCCATCTGCAATGGCGGCACGCGTGCACTGCTTGACGATATTTTTATAGTCCTGGTCAACACCCATGTGGGTGCGATGCATGATTTCGACTATTTCCCGGTCGATATTCCGGGGGATAACGCCTGCTTTCTTCCACTTTTCATAAAGCGGTTGAGGCGCACGTTTCGCGTAGATAAGTTCGCCTTCAGGTTTGCCCCATTCGGCCAGCGCAATCTCCGCTACTTCCAGAAGGATTTCATCGATATTCCTATCCACTTCTTTGCCGTCATCGGTTTTTACCGTAATGGCAACTCCCAGTGCCTGAGCAACGGCCAGAAGCTTCTGCGGATCTTTGATCTTATAATCTTTGGATTCCTTTCTCGCAACAGCCATGAAAACTTCAGCCACGCAACGGCCATGATCCGAGTGCGCGGAAGCTCCTCCGGCTACCATACGGGCAAAATTTCTGGCTGCAATAGTGTTGGGTGTAGCACCGCAAAGACCTTTCCGGTCATCCGGCCCGCCATCTTCGATCGCTTTGGTCAGGGGCAGACGGCAGGGTCCCATTGAGCAGTTCTTACAGCATGTGCCCTGGACTCCAATATTACAGGGTTTCATGTTTTCAGCCCTGTCAAAAATTGTCTCAACACCCAGTTCCTGGGCACGCTTGATCATAATCTGGGTCGCAAGGTCCATTGACGCAGCTACCGGATCGGCAACCTTTTTCTCCTTTGGGACCTTTACAACTTTTTCTTTCGTTTCTTCTGCCATTAGAGGTTCCTCCTCATATTATTTTATTCCGGATTCTGTCCGCCCGATAACGGGCGCTTTCAAATACCGGACAATTATTACTTGAAATTAGATTCTTCTGTGTATCCTGTCCAGTCTTTCCAGCATCCTGTCTGTTTCCGATTTATGCTCGGCGGCAGGCGTCACGGCAATTTTTTTCCCTTTACCGGGAGCCGTTTTCTTCGAAGCAAGACGCTCGTCGCGCTCTTTTGCCCTCTTTTCCCTCAGGGCTTCTTCCTCGGCCTCTTTTTTAGCCCTTGCATCCGCTTCAGACTTAGCTTTTGCGTCAGCTTCGGCCTTTTTCTTTGCATCCGCTTCAGACTTAGCTTTTGCTTCTGCATCGGCCTTTGCCCTGGCATCGGCCTCTGCCCTGGCTTTGGCATCGGCTTCAGCTTTGGCCTTGGCATCGGCTTCGGCCTTGGCTTTCACTGCGGCTTCATCCTGGTCCTTTGCCTTGGCATCAGCTTTCGGGGCAACAGCCGCTTCAGCCTTTGCTGCAGGCGCCGGGGCAGCTTTTCCCTCGGTTTTTGCGGCCGCCGGTTTGGCCTCCGCTTTCGGAGCCGCTTCCTTTTTAGCCGGTTCGGCTTTCTTGCCCTTCTCTTCCTCTATTGCAAGGTTGGGTTCGGGAGACAATGCCTTGTAATCCACCGTGACAGCATCAAGTCTCTTTTTTATGGGCTCGACTTTATCGGCCGACCCTCCGTCTGCAAGGAGATCGATAAAATACTTCACCAGGCGAACAGCCTCCGGATGCCTCATGATGAGAATATCGGATCCTGCCAGAAGATAACTGACAGCACCGACAGCCTCCATGATAATTCCCCGTTTCTCGGCATCGCCAAGCGTCGGGGCCTCTTTTTCAGTCAGTTTTGCTTCCTTGCATTTCCATACTTCATTTCCAAGATTGTTGATAATTGGATACTGCAGCTTGTCGTCACCCTGCGAAAGGGCGGCCATTCTCAAACGTTCTATAACGGAATAGGAATATTCCATGCCGTATCCAAGACCGCCGGTTGTAGGATCAACAATAAGTTTGTCGGTTGAAACTCCCAGATTTTCAAGAAGGATGTTAACCTGTTTCGCAAGATTTACGTCTATGGGGGAGGATGAGATAATTGTATGGCCGTATCCCATGGCGCTAGCGCCGATGCCTTTATGGTTCTTGTCTTCAACTGGTCCCATTGTAAGGCTTGCGCCCTGGCATTCCTCCGATATCTTCTTTAATACAGCTTCATCTTTCTGTACATTGGCACATCCCCAGACAATGAGAGGAACTTTAATTGCCGCGCTCACTTTTTTCACTGTTGCGGCAACTTCTTCGGGTGAAGCATTTTTGCCGTTGGGATCCGCGCTCTTTAACTGGAGAACGATCATTTCGGCGCCATAATCATTAATACACTTATTAGCCCAGGCTACAGGATCGGAGACCACATCCTTGAAACAGGAGAGAACGGATGCCGGCCAGTCTTCAGGTTCAATATCCCAGATTTCCATTGCTATCCTAGGTTTGTTAGGCATGCTCCCTTCAAAAAGATAGAACGGATAGCATGTCTCACCGCCGACGGTAACGGCGCTTTTCCCTTTTCCTATTGTTATGTTCCTTATACCGCCTGAATAGGATTCTTTATAAATTTCAAAACCCAATGTTACCTCCTTTTGATAAACAGTTAACTGCCGCGAATTAAAAGAATATAACCCTTGCGGAATCAACCAAAAAAATTGGGTGGGAAAAAAACAACTGCCTCTGCCTCACAAAAATAAATTCAGCCCCCCTTTCATTCCATTATTATTTTATAAATTTATCTACGACGGTAGATTTATCGCTTAAAATTAAAAACCTGCTTAAAGAGCAACTGCTCAGTACCCGGAATTCAGAAGCCGGAATCCGGAATAAAAGCGCTGGACAGTTACCTTAAGAGCACGTTTAACATTATGATAATAATATAAATAATTACAGACCAAAGGTCCGGTTTTTATCCGGTTAAAATAAAAAAGAAGCTGTTTTTTTAAATGCCAAGTGATTGCATTATATTGAGATTTCAGGTTTGTCAATAGATGTATATTAATAAATTTGATTCAGTAATATCTATTTAATATTTCTAATCTTTTTTCTTTCTTCAAAACGTGCTTTTACCTTTGGAAAGTTGTTCATGTCTGTGTGCGGGAGAAAAAGGGCGGCGATATAATTGTCCATATAAGATCCCGTTTCAGACAACTCAAAATTTGTCATTTTTTTTGTCACTTCCACCACATCTTTTCTTATGCGGTTTGTAAGGCAGCTCATTTTTGCGCCAAGGAGAGAACCGTTTCCAATAAATGCAATCTTATCAGTATCTATTTCAGGTAACAGGCCTATGGTTATCGCTTTTTCGAGATCAACGTAACTTCCAAATCCGCCTGCCAGGATAATCCGCTGTAGATCATGGACGGTAAGCCCCACCTCTTCAAGCAGTGTCATGCAGCCGCTGTATATGGCGCCCTTTGCACGTATAAGGTTGTCTATATCGGGTTCGCTCAGGACCACATCCCTGTCGATCTGTGTTTCATCGGCCCATGCAAGCACATATTCGAAAACACCGTCGGTTTCCCTGATACGCGGAGTATTAAGATCCCTGTCAAATTTCCCAAGGTTATTGATGACCCCGGCTTCAAACAGGGAGGCGACCATGATTATAAGACCCGAACCGCATATTCCCTTCGGCCTGACGTTTCCGATTGTTATATTCATGGGCTCGTACGTGACGGGATCTATTGAAAAATCCTCGATGGCGCCTTTCGTGGCGCGCATTCCGAACTTTACACCGCCTCCTTCAAAAGCCGGACCGGCCGAGCAGGCGGCGCAGGCAAGCCAGTCTTTATTGCCGATCACTATTTCGGCATTCGTCCCGATATCCATGTAAAGAGTCAGCTCTTCGGAACGATATATTCCTGAGCCCATGACTCCTGCCACAATATCGCCTCCTACATAGCTCGAAATCTGGGGATATACAAGGGCGGCGACATGGTCCCCGAGCGCTATGCCGAGTGATACGGCTTTTATCGGCGGATACAGCGTAGCAGCCGGAACGTACGGAGAACGTCGCATATACCGCGGATTAACCTTTAGCAGGAGCTGTGTCATGGTCGTGTTTCCGGCAATAGTGATTGCCGAAATTTCATCAGGATCAATCCCCGCCTGCTTTATTATCTTTTTTACGACAAAGTTTATGGTTATGATAACTACATCGTGCAGCTTATCCAGTCCGCCCGGTTTTTCAGCATAAACTATCCTGCTGATTACATCTTCCCCGTAACTTATCTGGCCGTTAAATTCGGCATGCTGGGCAAGCACTCTCCCCGTTATGAGGTCTATAAGCTGGCCGTAAATAGTAGTAGTCCCTATATCCATTGCAACGGCATAATTTCTGTCGGTCGTATCCCCGGACTGTATATTAATGATATGCGTCTTTCTGCCTTCATGAACCGGCCGCGCAAGTGTAGCCGTGACCTTGAAGCCGTCCTGCCTGAAAATGTCCGGCACTTTTCTTATCACAGGAAGCTCGACCAGGAGGCGGTGCTCATCGCACTTTGCTTTCAGATAACTGACAAGCCGTGAAACATCGGGAAGATTGTCATGATTAGAGGGCTCCGGCAGCTCAAGATACTGCTTTTCCATCGGCGGCACAAAAAGGCCTTTCTCTTTAAGCTCATCAAGGTTTATCTCTCTGATACGCGCAGTGCATCTTGGACTGGGCGGCATATTAAGCACGGCTGCATCTACGGCTGATTCAACCGGAATCCTGACTGAAAGATCGCTCTTTACCGTCGAGAGGCATGCCTGGCGGTATCCTTTACCGACATCTTCACTGCTCAGTTTTTCAGTAATTCCGCCTTCTACGCGCCCGTCTTCAATTATAACCCGGCACTTTCCGCAAACACCTTCCCCGCCGCATGAAGCATTGATATGAACACCTGCCTCCATTGCGGCGCGCAGGAGATTCTCCCCGTCTTTAACTTCTATCTTTTTATTGTGAGGATAAAATGTCACTTTATACATATTGTTCCCTGTCAGTTCTTCCGGTTCGCTCATTTATCTCGCGCCCCGATTTAAGGCTTCTGTTACGAATATCGAATATCGGACATCGTAGGGAATGTAGGATTCGAGGGTTTAACTAAAAAATCTTCTTTTTCCCCTGCTCCCCGACCACTGACCCCTGATCCCTGATATTCCATATTCGGCTTTTTATTTTCAACTTACACTTGACCCCTTGAACACTTGATTCCTTGAATCCTTCTGTTCACGTTTTCGGCTCATCGAACCTGCAGATTAACACTATCATATCATCTTCAAAGTTTGTTCTGATCTTGTAGGGCAAAGTCTGGAAAAGCTTTATCATTCCCTGATTGCCGGGAGATGTGTATGCGAAAAGTCCTAGGAGACCGTTTTCCCGTGCAGCTTCCGAAAGTTTTTTAAGTAAAATTTTTCCAAGACGCTTTCCCTGATACTCCTTAATTACCGAAAAGGCCACTTCAGCCATGTTCCTTGCCGGATCAAGGAGATACTCTCCGACGGCAATAACCTTTCCGAAGCCGAATTCGCCGACAAGAGCTATAACCGTAAGATCCTTTATATAATCAATCTGCGATACGCCCTGCATCTCGTCCTGCACAAAACGTGTTTTTTCATGGAAAAAGCGCGAGGCGACATCATTTTTGTCGAGATTATAAAAATGTTCCTGTATTCGTCTTTCATCAACCGGTTTTGCAGGCCTTACCGTCACGGTCTCATTATCTAATATTATTGTCTCCTCAAGCTTTATGGGATATACGCCCTGAATCGATTCTTTCAAGGTCCGTTCTTCCCCCAGAAGGCCCATTCTTTTGGCATTATGAAAAAGCTCTTCCCTGAACTTCGGATGGGCTATGCTTATCATCGCCGTCGCTCTTTCCTGAATGCTTTTCCCAAAAAGATTAACCGCGCCATACTCAGATACGACATATTGCGCGTCGCCTCTCGGAACAACTATTGCGGTATCAGTCAGCAACGGAACAATCTTGCTTTTTTTCCCGTCGGTAGACGCGGATGGAATCATTATTATGGATTTACCGCCTTCCGCCTGCGCCGCGCCCCTTATAAAATCCAGCATGCCCGTGACGCCGGAAAAATGGTTGTAAGGCAGGGCATCGGCAGCAATCTGCCCTGTAAGGTCCATAGTCATTGCTACATTCAGGGTAATCATTCTTTTATGCCTTGCCACCACGCCGGGGTCATTCACATAGTCTGAAGGATGAAATTCTATAGCAGGGTTATCATGCATGAAATCATAAAGATTTCTCGACCCTATGGCGCTGCTTGCCACCATTTTCCCTTCATTGAATCCCTTCTTCCTGTTTGTAATGACACCCTTTGAGAAAAGATGCATGATGCTGTCGGTAAGATACTGGGTATGGATTCCAAGGTCATTCTTATCGGAAAAGGCGAGAAGAACGGCTCCTGGAGTCACTCCGAGGCTCATCTGTATGGTTGACCCGTCACTTACCAGTCTTGCTATATGCCCGGCTATTTTATTTGCCGATTCAAGATCAGGAAGATCCCCTATAGTAAGAAGTTCCTCCTCGTGTTCCACAAATATATCCACGTCATTTACATGAACGAAGCTTCTCCCCAGCACCCTGGGCATTTTCGGGTTCACCTGCGCTATTACAAGATCGGCCGACGAAGCGGCTGCCTGGGTTATATCCACGGAAACGCCAAGGCTCATCCATCCGAAATCATCCGGCGGAGATACCTGGATTAGGGCGACATGAATAGGAAGAAGCCTGCTTTTGAACAAGCGCGGGATGGCGGAAAGGTTTATAGGCGTAATAAAACGTATATTTCTTGCAAGCCCTCTTGCTTTGGCCGATCCTAAATAAAATGACCTGATGTTTAAGTTGTGGGTCTTTGTTTTGTTGGCTATGAGGGTAAGCGGGGTTGTTTCGAGGGTCAGGAGACGCACGATCTCGATGTCCGTAAAATTCCCCGAATTTTCAGACAGAATCCTGACCAGATGCTGGGGTTCTCCGCAGGAGGAACCTATAAATACTCTCTTGCCCGGTTTGATAAGACTTATCGCTTCATCGGCTGTTCGTTTATTCTCAACGTATTTATCAGCCCAGTATTTTGCAGTTGCCATAAAAACCTTATATTATTTGGTTCTTCTCCCAATTGGTAGGTAGAAGGGGTTCCAGGATTGAAGCTCCCCGCCCACAGGGCGGGGCTTCCCGGCAAGGTATATCTCATTTTATATTTTGCCCCTTGACTCCTCTCCAGATTACCAACTAATCTTGAGATGATTCTATTCTTTTAATAGAAATGACATTTTTAAAACAAAAATGAAAATTAATGCACCATATATCAGGAGCTTATTTCAAGTCAACAGGTTCGGGAGAATCCGTTAATCTTTCCTTGACAGGTAATTTTCTTTTAACTATATCATTCACATAATTGCGCTGATTGCCGGGATTACAACAACAAATATAATATTCTTGCCGGAGCAACCAGGCAAAAGCAATAAAAGAGCACTAACTTTTTAATAAAGGAGGATCAGGGAATGAAGAAAGTTACACAAGAAACTTCCATTCAAAGACGTTCATTTCTAAAGAAGGCTGGAACCGGTATAGTTGCCGGAGTCGGCCTTGCCGCCGGTGTGGGTATAGCGGCTCCTGCGGTTCACGCCGAGCCCACTATCCGCTGGCGCCTGGCATCCAGCTTCCCCAAATCACTGGATGCTCTTCTGGGCCCCGCTGAAGTATTTGCCAGGATGATGGGTGCAATGTCCGGCGGCAAGTTCA
>RPRI01000190.1 GCA_003818505.1 Desulfobacteraceae bacterium
TCAAGCGTTCAGCTGTCAGCTTATAAAAAAATATTGAAGGTTTTGCTGACAGCTGAATGCTGAGTGCCGACAGCTGATAATACAGTTTTGCAGGCGGCAGAGTCTATCTTCTCTGATACGGCTCAAAGAAACAGTTGTTAAAAATCTCAATAGACTATTAACAAGGAGGATGACAAGATGAATCAATTTGGATTCAATTATCGTGGAATTTATCTGGCCTGTATCCTGGCTCTCCTGCTGTTCGGCACGGTTGCATGCCAGACAGCTGAGGAGAAAAAAGCGGCGCTTAAAGGGGCCGACTATGCTGAAATCAACAATCTGATGAGCCTTCACTCATGGTATCATGCTGCATTGCGGAATGATATCGAGGTCCAGGAAATCTGGGTTTCTCCAACAGGTGAATTTGCCAAAACTGCCATTTGGGCTCAAACCTCAGGTTACTTTTTAGGTATGGAAAAAATTATGTCAACTTATGGTGCAAAAGACAGCAAAGGCAACATGCCTGATCCCAAAGGGGGCTTTGTCTGGCACACTATTACCACACCTGTGGTAGAAATAGCTGAAGACCGTCAGACTGCTAAGGGTATCTGGTACACACCCGGTATTGTTGGTTCATACAAGGAAGACGGCTCAAACAGCTCCCAATGGATGTGGGAAAAATACGGCGTTGACTTTGTAATGGAAAACGGCAAATGGAAGGTATGGCACATGAAGGTCTATACCGACTTTTCCACCCCAATAGGTGAGGCAATCGGCACTATGGGCGCACCTCCCGGTGGCGCTGCTCCTGGTGGTGCACCCGGTGGTGCTGCTCCTGCCGGCGCTCCCGGTACTACTCCTGAAAAGCAGAATGCCGGAGAAACAATCGGCAGTGAACTGGCCCCTCAGGGGGCTGGCGCTCCAGGGCCTAACTGGGATTATGTGTATAAAAAACAGTACCGGGGATGGTCAAAGGACTCTGTAGTGGAAATGGTCCCAAGACCTCCGAAGCCCTATAAGACCTGGAGCGAAACCTGGTCCTATACTGACGAAGGGGAATAACAACAGCGTACATCCGAAAAATATTTCGGATGTACGCTATCAGCTGTCAGCATTCAGCCTTCAGCTAAAGTCTTGCAAATCAAAAGACAGGAGATGGAATCCATTTCCTGTCTTTTTTATTCATATCTGTTAACTTCATCAACTATTGAACAGCGCCTACCCTCAGCTCATTCTATCCGCCTTCACCATATTACCTGTTATTGTCCCCCTCTAATTGATTTTATCCTCCCCTCTCAGGGGAGGATCAAGGTGGGGTCTCATAAAAGGTGTCAAGACCTTCTGCCTAACCCAAAAGGTGAGAAATTTATCGTGTTCTCACCTGAGGGGTGAAGGAGGAGGTTCCCATCTGTAGCAGCGAGCGGCGCTCGCACGTTCTGGGCGCTGGGGGAGGTGTCCCCCTCTGGAGGGGGCGCAGGGGGAGGTATCTCGAACAACCTTGCATCAACCCTAATATATCTTATTTTTCAATCAAACTTACCGCAACATCGGCAAGCGTCCTGGCTGTCGTCCGTCATCTGTCGTCTACTATCCGTCGTCTGCTATCCGTCGTCCGTCGTCTATTTTTCTAGTTTTCTCTTGACCAATCCGCAACAAAGAGATTATTCTTCCCAAGTCTTTCGAGTATTAGAAAAACCCCAAATTATTGAGCCATATTTCCGTCTTAAGCCTTAAAATACTTTTCATCTATCGAAAAGGTATACCTATGAATACGGATCTGACCTTCATTACAAACGAAAATAATCAAAACCTGAAAGAACGTTTTGAAGTCCTGATAAAAGACACCTCCTTCTTTAATTGTCTCGTAGGATATTTCTATGCAAGCGGATTCCATGCACTTTATAAATCGCTTGAAAAAACGGATAAAATTAGAATCCTGATCGGTATCAACACAAACAAACAGGTCTATAATCTTCTTCAGCAAGCTGATAAAACGCTCAAGGTATTTGATCTTTCACATGCTGAAACTAAGGAAGAAATCGAAAAGCAAGTGGAACAGGAACTCACCGATTCTGAAGATAACAGGAAGGTAGAGGAAGGAGTCAATAAGTTCATCGAATGGATCAAAGATGAGAAATTACAGATCAGGGCCTATCCATCGCAGAATATCCATGCCAAACTTTATATCATGACCTTTAAAGAGAATGACCGTGATATAGGACGAGTAATCACAGGTTCAAGTAATTTCACACGTTCCGGTCTGATTGACAACCTGGAATTCAATGTGGAACTGAAAAACCCGGGCGACTATAGATACGCTATTCAAAAATTCGAAGATTTGTGGAAGGACGCGGTTGATGTAAGTGATAGATATATCCAGACCATCCAGGAAAAAAGCTGGCTGAATCAAAATATAACACCGTATCAGCTCTACCTTAAATTCCTCTATGAATATTTCAAGGATGAACTCAACCGGACAGATGAAATATTTGTGAAATATCTTCCTTCTGAATTTAAAAAGCTCCAGTATCAGGAACAGGCAGTGTTAAACGCAAAAAAAATATTACTTGAATACGGCGGCGTTTTTGTTTCGGATGTCGTAGGCTTGGGGAAGACCTATATCTCTGCCATGCTTGCAGGACAACTTGACGGCAGGACACTTGTCATTGCCCCGCCTGTGCTGCTGGAAAAATTCAATCCCGGCTCCTGGCGCAATGTGTTTGCCGATTTTCGCGTTCATGCCGATTATGAATCACTCGGTAAACTGGACGATCTCCTTTATAGAGGAACGGACAAATATGACAATATCATCATAGATGAAGCGCATAGATTCCGTACTGAGACAACAGACACATATGAGAAGCTGTCAGAAATCTGCCGCGGCAAGAGGGTTATCCTGGTAACTGCCACACCTTACAACAATGCACCCAAGGATATCCTAAGCCTGCTCAAACTTTTTCAGAAATCGAAAAAAAGCACCATCCCCAACCTTCCAGATCTGGAAGGTTTTTTCAGCCGTCTTGATCAAAAACTTAAAAAACTGGACCGTCAGAAGAATTATGACAAATACATCAGCACTGTAAAAGAGAATTCACGGGAAATCCGCGAGAAGGTACTGAAATATCTGATGGTGCGCCGTACCCGTACTGAGATCATAAAATATTTTCCTGAAGACATCATCGAACAAGACCTTAAATTTCCTGAAGTGGAAAAGCCCACGGCATTATTTTATGAACTGAATGAGAATGAGGATTCAATATTCAACAAGACCATCGAACTCATCACTAAAAAATTCAAATATGCCCGTTATATGCCTTTGCTCTATTATCAAGGAAAGGTGGACCAGCTTGAAAGACAATCTCAAAGAAACATGGGCCGGTTTATGAAAATCCTGCTGGTCAAACGTCTTGAGAGCAGTTTTTTTGCCTTTAAAAATTCAGTAGGACGCTTTCTTCATTCCTATGAAATGTTTATAAAAGAATTTAACAAGGGAAATGTCTATGTAAGCAAAAAGCACACTAATAAAATATTTGAGATGCTGGAGAATGACGATGATGATGCCGTACAACGCCTGATAGATGAAGGCAAGGCAGATTGTTACAGCAGCGGGGACTTCAATGAAGATTTTCTGAATGACCTTCAGCATGACCACGATGTGTTACTTGAGATCAAAAGGCTCTGGACACATATAAACCGTGATCCCAAACTTTTAAAGTTTCTGCATGGGCTGGCGACAGACCAAACATTGAAGGAAAATCATCTGATTATATTCACCGAATCCAAGGAGACTGCCAATTATTTGTTTAAAAATCTGGAACAACAATATCCCGGTAAAATATTATGTTATACAGGTGATTCAGGCGAGGCCACCAGGGATAAAGTAATTGAAAATTTTGATGCCCGCGCGAAACACCCAAAGGACGATTACAGGATTCTGGTCTCTACGGAAGTCTTATCAGAAGGCGTCAACCTGCACCGTTCCAAGACGGTAATAAACTATGATATCCCCTGGAATCCGACCAGAATGATGCAAAGGGTCGGACGTATCAACAGGGTGGATACCCCCTTTGATAGGATTTTCACTTACAATTTTTTCCCTACAACCCAATCCAATGACCAGATCAAACTGAAAGAAGCAGCGGAGGCCAAGATCAATGCCTTCTTGACCCTGCTGGGTGGGGATGCAGAGCTTTTGACTGAGGGTGAGCCTATCGGTTCCCATGAACTCTTTGACCGGTTGATTTCAAAAAAGCCCCTGGAAGAGGATGATTTGGGGGAAAGTGAATTAAAGTATCTCCACGCCATTAAAGAGATCAGGGATAAAGATCCTGATCTGTTTGAAAAAATTAAACGTTTGCCTAAAAAGGCGCGGACATCCAAATATTATTCAGAAAAGGAGAATTCTTTGATTACCTATTTTAGAAAGGATAGAGTACAAAAATTCTTTTCCGGCGCTGAAAAATCGGGATCAAGGGAACTGGACTTTATTTCAGCAGCAAAGCTGCTTGAAAGCCGTCCCGATGAACCTAAAAATACCCTGCCGGTTCAATTCTATGACCTGCTGGATAAAAACAAAGAGGCTTTTATTATGGCAACCGTTGAAGAATTGCCTCAATCAAGGCAGAAAGGCGGACGCGACAGCGCAGCAGGCATATTCAAAATCCTCAAGGCTACCCTTAAGGACACCAAAAAACTGACCGACGATCAGGAATCATACCTTAAAAAGGTGCTGATGCAACTTGAGGAAGGCGGCCTGCCCAAACAAACGGCAAAGAAGACGTTGCAGGCACTGAATGAGTTAAAGACTGAAATAACCAACCCCTTTAAGGTGCTGGCAGTTCTTCAAACACACATACCCGCGAAACTGCTGGAAGGACATTATTCGGAAAACACATCAGTTGTGTCCGGCAAACGGGAGGTTATTTTATCGATGTATTTGAGCGGACCTGCTGATGCCCAATAGAGAATCCCAAAACATAGAATTTAAGAGCGACTGGAAAGATGATTGCCTCAGGGCAATATCTTCCCTCGCGAATAATAAAGGCGGTCTGCTTAAAATAGGTTTGGATGATCGGGGGCATCCGACCGGTTTAAAGAATATCGTAAAGCTGATGGAGGATATCCCTAATATAATAAGAAGCAAGCTCGGCATCACCCCATCGGTCGAGTTGGAAGAAATAACCGGGCATGATATTATTAACGTGAAAGTCTCTCCATCCTCCGTGCCTATCTCATATAATGGGAAGTTTTATTTAAGGAGCGGAAGCACTGTGCAGGAATTGCAGGGAAAAGAGCTGGCTGATTTTCTGATTAAAAAGTCAGGCGTCACCTGGGATGATGCAATTGAGGATAAGGGCAGCTTAAGCAATATTGATAATACGACAATCGAAGACTTTAAGCGTTTTGCACTCGACCGTATCCCGGCTATCAGCAGGGAAGCGGACCAATCTACGATTCTCAAAAAACTCAACCTCACCGAAGACGGACGGCTTAAACGAGCCGCCGTTCTTTTATTTGAGGCCGACCCACAACGCCTTCACAGTCATGCTGTTGTAAAAATCGGGCGCTTTCTCACCGATACCGATATCCAGACAACGGATATAATCAGAGGCAATCTTTTCCAACAACTGGAAGGCACACTGGATGTCCTCCGTTCAAAGTACCTCCTGAGCAATATAAAATTTGAGGGCATCCACAGACGTGATATTCTTGAATACCCCTATGATGCCTTGCGTGAAGCGATTATCAATGCCCTTATCCATCGTGATTACAGGGGCTTTTCACAGATCCAGATCAGGATCTATCCGGATAAACTGATCATCATGAATGAAGGCAGCCTCCCTCCCGAGATCCCGATAGAGAACCTGAAGACGAATCATCTCTCCAAACCCAGAAACAAACTCCTGGCAGAGGTCTTCTATTATGCGGGATTTATAGAGGCCTGGGGACGGGGCACGATAAAGATTGTTGAAAAATGTTTAGAACAAGGATTACCTGAACCGGACTTTAAAGAAGAGAGCGGTGTAATGACAGTTACCTTTTATCAAGACAGATGGTCGGAAGAAAAGATAAGGAAATTGGGGTTGAATGAGCGGCAGGTTAAGGCTGTGATGTATGTCAAGGAAAAGGGCAAAATCACCAATAAAGAATATAGTAAGTTCGCAAATTTGAACAGCAGAACCTCTTTAAGAGATCTTAACAATCTATGTGAAAAACGGATTTTTGAAAAAGCAGGCACTACCGGACGAAATACTTATTATATTTTAACACGACATAAACACGACAAACACGACATTAACCCGACATAAACACGACATTTGCGATTCCCCGACGAAAATATTTTAGCTTTAATAACAAAGCCGCAAGAATGCCGGTATATGGTGAACCAGAGGTTGGGTTGCCTCACTCTTAAATAAAATGAAATAATTGGGCAAATTGGGCAATTATTTAGGATTTATTGGCCGGTTGTTTCATGGCTCGCAAACAGTATTAATGTGCAATATGTGCAATTAATGTGCAATTGATACAGGCATGATATTAGTGGGTATATTATGACCGGGAATTTGCAATTTAAAAATCAAGCTGCTGATATAGGATAAAAAGACTGCAATGGATAAACAACAGGCACAGCACATTATCAAAAAAACATTTGAAGCCCCTTTCAACAAAGAAGGGTTTACCTATTTTATAAAAAACCTTTTGAACACCATTGATGAATCCAAGGCATTTCATGCCCGCGGCGATGTGAAGGAGATGTACAGACATGTCATTAAGACATATGAACGCATTGGAACCTTTACAACCCCGGATAATGAAAAGGTCGATATCATAATCGCTTACCTACAAAAGGGCCACTCCCTTGATTATGCCAGAGTAACGCAAAGAAACTTTGCCGGCAGGTATCTTGTTGACAGAGGCGAAAAAGATGCAGGGATCTTTGCCTTTGTTTCTCCTGATGATACTGATTGGCGCTTTTCGCTCGTAAAGATGGATTACAGGTTCGATGAAAAGGGAAAGGTTAAGCAGGAATTCACCCCTGCCAGGCGCTGGTCCTTTTTAGTGGGAGCCAACGAAAGAAGTCACACGGCCCAGAGCCGTTTGTTGCCCATCCTGCTGGATGATGAAAATCCACCGCACATGAACAGGCTGGAAGAGGCCTTTAACATCGAGACCGTTACCAGGGAATTCTTCCTTGAATACCGCAATCTATTTATACGGGTCAAGGAGGCTCTTGATAACGTTGTATTTCATGATAAAAAGATCCAGGCCGATTTTGAAGCAAAAGGAGTGAGCACCGTTGACTTTGCCAAGAAACTCCTGGGCCAGATCGTCTTTCTCTATTTCCTGCAGAAAAAAGGCTGGTTCGGCGTAGGCCGCGATAGCCAGTGGGGAACCGGTTCCAAACAGTTCTTGCGGGAGCTGTTCGAGAAGATGCATGGCGATTATAAAAACTTTTTTAACGATATCCTTGAACCGCTCTTTTATGAGGCCCTTCGCAATGACCGAAGCCATGATGACGACTATTACAGCCGCTTCAATTGCAAGATCCCTTTCCTGAACGGCGGTCTTTTTGATCCCATAGGAAACTATGCCTGGGTGCATGCGGATATTAATCTGCCGGACAGCCTCTTTGCCAATAAAAAGAAAACACGAGAAGGAGATGAAGGCGACGGCATACTGGACATCTTTGACCGCTATAATTTCACGGTTAAGGAAGATGAGCCCATGGAAAAGGAGGTGGCCATTGACCCTGAACTGCTTGGCAAGGCATATGAAAAATTCAACGCCATCAGACCCGATAACTTTGAGGAATATAAGAAGGCATTAAAGAGCGGCAAGAAAGGCGATGAAAGTAAGTTCAATAAGCAGTTTGGCGTCTATTACACGCCGCGTGAGATTGTCCACTACATGTGCAGGCAGAGCCTGATCAATTATCTTTATACCGAACTCTCTGATTGTCATTCCGGCGAAGGCCGGAATCCAGCAGTTTCAAAAGAAGACATCGAAACCCTCATCCATATGGGTGAGCATGTCCATGAAAATGAGGCGCGTGTAGAAAGCAAGGGGAAAGAGACAGGCACCTACTCATATCAACTGGACGAGAGCGTCCGCAAGAACGCAGCATTGATTGACCAAAAACTTGCAGATATCACGGTCTGCGATCCAGCTGTAGGTTCAGGCGCATTTCCTGTCGGTATGATGAGCGAGATTGTAAAGATAAGAACGGTGCTTACAACCTTTATTGAGGAGAAACAAAACCGTAAGCCCTATGATTTCAAACGCAGGTGTATAGAACACTCCCTCTATGGAGTTGATATCGATCCGGGCGCGGTGGAGATCGCCAAGCTCAGGTTGTGGCTCTCGCTGGTGGTGGATGAAGATGATATTAAGCAGATAAAACCCTTGCCCAACCTTGATTACAAGATCGTATGCGGCAATTCACTTTTCGGTGTTGAAAAGAACCTTTTTAATTTTAGTTTGTTCAACGATCTGGAGAAAATAAAGCCGCAATTTTTTAATGAAACCAACCCGACCAAGAAACAGGAATTTAAAAAACAGATTGATGATTTGATAAGCCGGATTACCAACGGGCACAAGGAATTCGATTTTGAGGTGTATTTTTCAGAGGTCTTCCATGAGAAGAAAGGCTATGATGTAGTCATAGCCAATCCACCCTATGTGCGGCAGGAAGCGATAAAGGATGATAAACCTCAATTAAAAAAGACCTTTGGCGATTTTTTTTGCGGCACGGCAGACATCTATACCTACTTCTATAAATGCGGGATTAACGTACTAAAACCCAATGGACACCTCTGCTTTATCGCCCCCAACAAGTTCATGCGCGCAGGTTATGGAGAAAAGACACGAGACCTTCTTGCCTCACAGGTTACGCCAATACTGGTAATAGACTTCGGAGACCTCCCGATATTTGATGCCACTACCTATCCATCGATCATCCTCGTTGAAAATCGAAGACCCGATGCCGATGACAAGGCAATCGCAGCAACCTTCAGATCGGAAGAGCAACTTGAGAGACTGGAGGAGACCCTAAGCTATTTAGGTTTCTCAATGCCCGTGGCCTCCCTCAAAACGGAGGGATGGAACCTGGAACAATCTGATGTACTGGCACTCATGGAGAAACTAAGGGCAAAGGGCGTTCCGCTTGGTGAATACGTTCAAGGGCGGTTTTATCGCGGGATACTTACTGGTTTAAATGAAGCTTATGTTATTGATTCCGAAACCCGTGAAAGGCTGATCGCCGAAGATCCGGCAAGCGCTGAGTTGATTAAGCCATGGCTCA
>RPRI01000191.1 GCA_003818505.1 Desulfobacteraceae bacterium
AAGAATTGAAGGTTCTTCTCCAGAGAATGAAAATATTTTTGCCCAACAGATCCAAGATAATTTAAAATGTAGTGAAGAAAATCGCCTGATTTGAAACGTAACCACCCGATACGATTGATTTTCAAATTTTGAACTGCGAAAATTGGGGTAGTGGTAATCATTCAATCATTTTTAATTATGTATCTGGGCTCTTTTGAGCAAGATTCGAAAAAAAGGGTTTTCCTGCAACCGGACAAATTGGTTAATTTGATGGGGAATAGATATTTATAATATAATGAATTTATATGATAATTGGCGTATCAAGGGGAGTTGAGCCTCTGTCGCTGGCGTGAAAGGCCGGTGTCTTGGGCCGGGATAGACGATGTGAACGTGATGATAGTCACATCGTCGAGCTGCTTTGGTGGGCTGTGCACGATTTGAACGCGCTACTCTCTGCTTAAAAGGCAGATACTCTACCATCTGGGGCGAATCAAGGGACAGCTACTGTGCATGTGCTGTATAAACTCTCTTTCCATTTTCAATTTCGTTTTAATGGCCGTGATTTACCGCAAATTTTTCTCCCGGTACCGGTTCATTGCTGAAAGCGCCCTTACCGCTCTTTCGGATGACCGGAAGACTGGAATCCGCTCCGCTTCGATCTGCCCGATCAACACCATTTCGGGCGCTCCCGACGAAGCACACCACAGGGCAAAGGGTTTGCCGGATTTTTTCATGCTCAGCAGCCATTTGATGTAGAGTTTTTTCATGGCTGCGGCAAAGTCTTCAGAGGCGCCGGGAGGGGTCATGCTTTCATTTAGTGTCCACGGGAGCAGCTGCATTATCGTGCAGTCAACGCCATTGTCTTCCGGTATGGCCCGGAGGGCATCGAAAAAAACCGACAGGTCCGAAAGATGAAATTCCATGCAGACACCGGCATCAAAAGGATTAAAAGGAATTTCCCATTCGGGAAATATTCTCATAAGCTTTTGGCGTGTTTCCGCGCCCAGGTCGGCCTGATTCATGCCGTGCGTTTCACAGGCGTCGGTTGCCATGACCCCCTCACCGCCTGAAAGTGTCACGACAGCGAGGCGGTTTCCCCGGGGCAACGGACAAAACTGAAAAGCCTTGGCAAGATCAAAAAAAGCTTCCATATTTTCAGCCCGGATGGCCCCGGCCTGCCGCAGCGCGCCGTCGAAAACAGCGTTATTTTCACCGGCCATGGCGCCGGTGTGCGAGGCGGCGGCGCGTGAACCGGCCTGCGTGTGACCCGCCTTAAGGATAATAACCGGTTTTTCCTTCGATACCGATTTGACACGATTAAAAAATTCCCTGGCATCGCCATGAAGACTCTCTATATGCATCGCGATAATCCCGGTGCCGGGATCATCCGCGAAATATTCGATGGCATCCAGTTCGTTAATATCCATTTTATTGCCGGTATCAAGAATCTTGTTTATCCCGAGGTGCGAAAAAAGCCAGTTTATCATGGGTTCGTAAAATCCCGACTGAAAGGCGAAAGAAATGTTTCCCCGGCTCAGTTTTTTAATGGGATTAAAGCTGATGGCAAGTTTATTGACGGTATTGACAGGACTCAGCGTATTTGGGCCGAGGATCCGGATACGGTTATTTTTAATCAGGGCCTTCATCTCTTTTTGAAGAGCCATGCCGGCCTCGCCCCCTTCAGAAAAACCGCCGGTGATGACAACAATATTTTCAATTCCTTTGCTTCCGCACTCGCTTATTATCCCGGGAACTTTATGAGCCGGGACTGCGATCACTGCAAGGTCGATACTTTCAGGGATATCCTGCAGCCGCGCAAAGGTTTTAATTCCGAGTATCTCACCGCCATTGGGGTTGACCGGATATATCCGGCCTTCGTATTCCAGGTGTACCAGGTTCTGGAGTATGCGAAAATTCATTTTCAGGGGATTGTTGGTCGCTCCTATAATCGCCACTGATGCCGGGTTAAAAAATTTCTGGAGGAAATGATTTGAATGTGCCATTAAAACTCCTTTATATTTTCAAGCCGCTGTTTAAACGGCCGTTTTTTACTTCCGGGATGATCCCAGCACAACCAGGGCATCCACCGCAACGGGTCTGTTACCTGTTATGATCAGCGGATTGATATCGATCTCTGCAATATTTTCATTTTCAACGCCGATCTTTCCGATGGCGATCAGGATATCCGCGAGCATCGTCATATCCGCGGGTTCCATTCCACGGACTGCGCCCAGGATCTTATGCCCCCTGATTTCACGCATCATTTCCATAGCGTCGGATTCTTCCAGGGGGGCTGCCCGGAAAGAGACGTCGTTTAAAACCTCGGTAAATATCCCTCCAAGCCCGAACATGACGCACGGACCGAACTGGGGATCTCTTGTCAGTCCCGCCACAAGCTCTCTTTTTCCCTGCACCATTTCCTGAACAAGGACGAATTTGCCGGAACCCTTCATTTCCGCGGTTATCTCTTTGAAAGCTGAAAACGCCTCATCTCCGTTCCTGATGTCCACGCGTATCAGGCCTTTTTCGGTTTTGTGGGCGATCTCAGGCGAACATCCCTTGAGAACAACCGGATATCCTATCTCTTCGACGGCTTCCCTGAGGCTTTCCATGCTTTCAACAAGGATCTCCCTTGTTACCGGGATATTGTATTGAGCAAGCAGTTTCTTGGATTCAAATTCGGAAAGCGCGGTTCGTCCGCACTTTACCGCTTCGTCGATTATCTTCATCTTTTTTCTCCTCATGCAGGTTGCCGGTCATGGTGATTTAATACTTCCTCTGAGCGCTTTACAACTACATTGTTCCTCTCATTCAGATCGTCAACGCCCGTGAAATTTTAAAAGAGGTTCTTTTTTCCAGTCGAACACATGCTTGTTGGCATAATAAAGGGCCAGGTCCGGAAAGGTGTTCTCCAGAATATTATCCGCCACGGCATGCACTTTTTCCTGTATTTTTGAAACAAGAAACAATTTAGCAAGCGTTATTTGAGCCAATGACCGGATGATGGAGGCAGGCATATTCTTTTTGATCGCTGATAAGGTTTTTTCGCCGGGAACATATGGTTCAGACAGAAAACGGGGATGACCCCCGCGGGTTTCGCGCGGGTCCAGCGGATGCTGATAGAGATGATGAGCCCAGTAAACAAACTCCAAGGCAAAAAGCCTGGGCGCAAGTCCGGCCCTTTCGAATCCTTCCCTGACAGCTTTCAGACACCAGCTTTTCAATAACCCGCGCGGAGGTTTGTTTTGTAATCCGTGAATGATAATAACCACGCAATCCGGTTTTTTAAAAGGCCATATCCCCATGATAACCTCGGATATAAAAAGGATCCAAGCCCTCATTCCGGGCCGATCTTTGATTCTTCACTATACAGTCAGATTGCCAGGCGCAGGTCCATTTTCTCAAATATGCACCGCCCGGTCTCAGCTCCTCATGAAAACAGGTTGCCCATATCATACTGATCGGGAAAATGACAGCATTAATAACCGGCGGAAATCCTTTATATTCATCAGGATTGCGGATTTGTGAACCGAAACAGCGAGCGCAATCCCCGCTGCTTGCGGCGGGGTTAGCGAGCGAATCTGAAATCGATAGAAAGTCCTTACGGTCGAAGATTCCCCGTCCGCTCTGCGGCGGGGAGCTTCAATAAGAGGAAGAAACGGCAAATTCAGGCGGAATTCCATTTCGGATTCCCCGATCCGGCCTTTCCCCTGAAAGATGAATCTGGACGAACCTTGCTTTTGAAGACAGGACTCTACTCGATCCCCTCAATGTCCATAACCAGTCTTGCGGCGCGCCAGCCGTTGATCTGCGATGACCCGACTCCGTGCCATGCCTGGGTCCAGTTGCTGGCGATGAATACATTGCTGATCGGCGTGTTATTCGGTACTTTTTCCCATTGATCAGGCGACAGATAGAAACCGTAAACAATACCGCCCTCGTTCATTGTATATCTTTTAATCGTATGGGGCGTAAAACCCTCTTTCACTTCAACATTAGCGGGATTAGCAAGCTCAGGTATCACTTTTGAGGCAAGGGCTATAAGCCTGTTTTCATTTTGCTCCTTCATTTCATAGTAGGCTTTGCTCTGATATTCAGGCCACACATTGATACTGGAATAGGTGTTGAGCACAACTACGGACTTTCCGGGAGGCGCATATACAGGGTCATTATAGTTGGAATAGAGGGTTATGGCAACGGTACCATTTTCTATGACGCCCTTCATCATTTTGTCATATACGTCCATGCTGTCGCTTGAAGTGTTGTAAAATATTTCCGTATCATTGTAGCCGAGTTTTTTCAGATCTATGTTAAGTCCCAGGTAGACTCCGAACAGGCTGTTTGCCGGTTTAAGCTTCTCCAGATTTTTCAGGTAATCCGAAGGAAGATGTTCTTTGCCTATCAGTTTATGTGTCAGCTGATACGGGTCGGTGTTTGCTACAATATACCGGGCTGTAAAAATATCGCCTTTTTCGGTCATGATACCGGTTGCCGCTCCATCCTTAAGCATGATTTTTATAACCCTGGTATTTGTTTTTATGACGCCCCCGAGTTCCTTTATCCTTTCCGAATATGCATCTGAAAGGGCCTGTGATGTTCCTTTTATGTGCCATATGCCGTCGCCAAGATATGCATCCGTCGCGGCCATGGAGATCAGGGCGGACTGCTCCGGCACCGGTGCTCCGTAGTAAATCCACAGCTGGGAAACGACCGCTTTTATATCTTCATTTTTGAAGCAATCATCCATCAGATCCTGAAACGTTTTGTCTTTCCATTTAAACAATGTCGGCTGCCTCAGCGGGACCATTACTTTTGTGAAAAATTTTTTCAGACCGCTGTAGCGGAACATATCTTTCAGGGAGAGCATCTCCTGCATGAGGTCTGAACTGAGCTTGTGAAACTTCTCCACTCCTTCGGCTTCCTCCGGCCATTTTTGTTTCAGGACTTTTTTAAATTCCGGCCAGTTATTCGGCATGGTTATATCCATACCCGGAAAAATTGAACGATAAAAGTGGGGCAGTTCGATCAGCTCAATTTTCTTGCCGACACCTGTAATTTCAAGCAGTTTGTATAATCCCCTGTTGTTTTTTCCGGGGCCGCCCCCCGCCATTTCATGGAGACTGGCATCGAAGGTAAAATCATCTCTGGTAAAACTTGTTGTACAGCCGCCGACCTTGTCGTGCTGTTCAAGGACAAGCACCTTTAATTTATTTGTCGCGAGATGCGCTGCTGCAGAAAGGCCTCCCATTCCTGAACCTATGACAATTACATCAAAACCTGTGCCACGCTGATCGGGAAGTTCAGCCGCGCAAACTCCTGTCGCAAAAAAGACGGCTGATGCAGCGAGAATTATTGCTTTTAGAAATAAAGAATTCATTATCCGCATATATTTTCTCCTTCTTCGGGGATGAAAAAAAGGTGCTGCAATGGCATGTTTCAATCACTCCTCAGTACGGGATTAACCGCCGAAAGATGCTTCATGAATAGCGATAACCGAGTTGTCTCCGCCGCCGATGGCTTCCATTTTACCCAACGTCAGAGGCAGAAGCGCGTTGATAAAGTACGACGCGGTGTGCAGCTGGCCGTCGTAGAAGGCGGCTTCTTTATTCCTGCTGAGCTCCTCTTCGCGGGCTATCCCGGACAGTCCTCCGACCAGATCATTTAGCCTGGGGAGAGCCAAAACAGCCCGCCACAAATGCATCCAGGCCAGAATAACATCACCCATGACATCCTGAAACGGCTGCGCAAAGGCAAAGGCGGTTTTAAAATCCGGCGACATGGCGGATTTACCTATGTGCATGGCAGTTTCACCGAGGCGGGAGACAGCGCTTTCAAGTTTTGATCCCAACTCTTTAAGTTCCGGAATTGCCAGTGCGCGCCTGATCGTGGCCTGCATTTCCTGAAGCAGGTTCATAAATACGGTTCCGTTTTTCATGCCAAGTTTTCGCCCGAGCAGGTCCATGGCCTGGATACCGTTGGTGCCTTCGTAGATCGAAGAAATTTTACAATCTCTCAGCAACTGTTCGACCGGATAATCCTGGGTGTAGCCGTAACCGCCGAAAACCTGGATCGCCTGAACGCATATATCGAATCCACGATCCGAACAGTATGACTTGACTATCGGTGTCAACATGTCGAGCAGACCCTGGTAATAGTCCCTCTCCTCATCCGACCGGGCGCACTTGATTTTGTCAAAACAGGACGCGGTAAAATATATCAGGCTGCGCATCCCTTCGACATGCGTCTTCATCCAAAGCAGCATGCGCCGCACATCCGGGTGGCGGATAATCGGGACCTGGGTCGCTTCCGCGTCCATGATCTTTTCAAGGTCACGGCCCTGTTGACGCTGGCGGGCGTAGTCGAGGGCGTACAGGTAGGCGGCCGATCCGCACATAAAACCTATAAAACCGGTGGCCAGCCGTGCATTGTTCATCATGTGGAACATGACACGCATACCTTTATTCTCCTGACCAAGCAAAAGTCCGCGGCACTTGCCTTTGCCGCCCAGTGTCATGCTACATGTGGCGCTGCCGTGAATTCCCATTTTTTCCTCTATGCCGGTACAAACTATGTCGTTTTGTTCTCCCAGGCTGCCGTCATCATTGACCCAGATCTTGGGCACAAGGAAGAGCGAGATGCCTTTGCTTCCTGCTGGCGCGCCTTCGATCCGGGCCAGGACCGGATGAATGATGTTTTCGGTCAAATCCTGATCTCCGGCGGTAATGAAAATTTTATTGCCGGTTAGAGAATAGGTGCCGTCCGGATTTTTGACCGCCGTGGTCGAAAGGGCGCCCACATCGGATCCGGCATGGGGTTCGGTTAATTGCATGGTACCGGACCATTGCCCTGTATACATTTTCTTTAAAAAGAGCTCTTTCTGGGCCTGCGTACCGAAAAGTTCTATCATCTCTCCGGCCGCATGGCCTATAAATCCGTATAGAGTAAAGGCATAGTTGGCACCGACCAGATATTCGGAGGCCGCCTCGGCAATGACCATGGGCAATCCCTGTCCTCCCAGTTCGGGGTCGGCGATCATGGCGGTCCATTCGCCCGCTACGAAATGTTTGAAGGCACGGTGGTAGCAGGCCGGGACTTTGACCTGGCCGTTTTCAAAGCGGGCGCCATCCCGGTCTCCTTCAGCAAAGGTCGGCAGAATTTCTTTAATGGCCAGCTGGCGCGCTTCGGAAATGATCAGGTCGAAAGTTTTTCTGTTAAACTCTCTGTACTTTTCGTGTTTAAGAAGGGTTTCGGCGTTAATCTGCTCATACAGAACAAATTCGATATCCCTGCGGTCGGCAATTATTTGCGCCATGGTGATGCTCCTTATGCATAGTGTCTCAGGTCCCGGCTATAGACTGACCGGCGCGAAATTTGCGAAGCTGCCAGATGCCCTGAACTTCTGCAACCGTCTGGTCATCGGCATCTTTAAGGTCCAGCCTGAGCTCGAAATCACATTTACCCTCGCGTTCGGCCGTATCCTGAATCTGAGCGGCCGTTTCCCTGCTTAATGAAACCTCGAGCGTGACATTGGTTTTCGCAGCCTTCAGAAAGCGGATGGTGACTTCCCTGACGATCGGGAAAAATTTATTGTAATCAAAAGATACACCATGAAGAATACCGCCGGAAAACTCGCCAAGGATAAAAAGCGAGCCGGCGTACATGGTTCCTATGTGGTTTATGTTGCCCTCAAAAGGCATCATTATTTTAGCATAACGATCCTGCAATGCCAGCACTTTCATGCCGGTGCGTTTGATCCCCTCCACGGCCGAAACGGCAAAATCGGCAACTATCTGATACTTTTCTTCGATCATAACATCTTCCTTTAATACCCGCATAGGTGTTCCATAAGATCGTTCAACGATCTCATTTGCGCTTCAATTCCGGTACGCTTCCTTCCATCTTTAATAAGGAATTGTTTTTTGACTATTTGGGGAGTATAGGGCATGGTAATCTTGTACGTCAAGGGGAAAAGGGCAGGAAGGAAGGGTAAAAAAAGCTGTCATATATATGTCTTAGTACTCTAATTCGTAAATTCAGTGACGTATTTTATGCAGCCTTCTTTAACGTATAAAAATTGTTGTATTCGGATAGATTTGAAATAATCCGGTTCAAATCTTCTTTTATAAATTTCCATTTGAATGGTTTGGCAATTTCTCCGTATAGGGATTGAAAACCAAATGGTTTTTGTTCAAGTGTTTCCAGATCGTTGAAATCATTTGGCGTCAAGACCTTCCGCTGAACAACTGAAAAATATGTTTCAATTTGATTCAGCCAACTGGCGTGCACAGGTGTATGAACCTATAAAGCGTTTGGGTGCCATTCAGACAACCTGTCAATTGAAGATTGTCCTCTATGAGAAGATCCGTTGTCTGTTATCCAGAACACTCGGTTAGCCGATCGATAGGGTTCTTGCTTCATGAAGAGATCAACCAACCGTCGGAAAGAATCAATGCCGGTTTTTGTCTCACAAAGGCCAAAAACCTTTGCTCTTCGAACATCCCAGGCGGCAGGGTAAGCCAATGCGCCGCACCGCGTTGGTACTCAAACTCAACACGCCGGATATGATTAGGGGCGGGAGCTGTGGTAAGGCCTTTTCGGTTCCGTGCTTGGATGCTGGTTTTCTCATCAGCACTGATTACAAAATCATTTGGTCCAAGCCGTTTCCTGTTCCATATACTTTGATAGAGGTCCAGCACATAAGACGCCTTTTTCGCAAAATCAGGATCACGCGGAAATATCCAACTGCGATATTGCCAAGGTTTGATGGCATCATTACTCATCCAACGCCAAACCGTGGCGCAACTTATGGAAGCAACGATACCATTACGAACAGCCTCACGGGTAATATCAGCATGGCTCAACCGAGAAAAAGGGGGGTCTCTTTAGCTTGGCAGCTGGCACGCAAGCGCTTTGACTTCCATTACAACCTTAGGGGGAAAAAAGACGCGGTCTGCCGCGCCTTGGACGATCTTGGAGACCGGCCAAGCGTTCATCAAAGAACCGTTTTCGCCATTTGCTGATAATTTGCCGCGGCAAATCGAGACGTTCACCAATCTCTTTATTTTGGAGACCGTCTGAAGCAAGTAAAATGGCTTTGGCCCTGATAACCGTATAATACGGTGACGTGTATCTTTGAGCCATTTGTTGTAAGGTTTTTTTCTCATATGAATCAAGGTCGATTTTAAATGGGCTTTCTTTTGGAATATC
>RPRI01000192.1 GCA_003818505.1 Desulfobacteraceae bacterium
AACCTTGCCGGTAACGCCGTAAAGTTCACACCTGCCGGGGAAGTGGCGATCAGGGTCACACTGGAATCTGACACAGGTGAAGAAGCTCTGCTGCGCTTTTCGGTGCGTGACACCGGGATCGGTATTCCCATGAACAAGATCGGATTGCTCTTTAATAAATTCAGCCAGGTGGATGCATCGACGACAAGGCGGTTCGGAGGCACCGGTTTGGGTCTGGCTATCTCCAAACAGCTGGCCGAGATTATGGGTGGTGAAATTGGCGTTGAAAGCGAAGAGGAAAGAGGCTCAGAGTTCTGGTTCACCGCCCGCCTGAAGAAGCAGTCAGAAGGAATAACCGCTCAAGCGCAGGCATACGCGGACCTGGACGGCGTGCGCGTATTGATTGTTGACGATAACTCCACCAACCGGGAAATCCTGACCACCCGAATGACCTCCTGGAATATGCGGGTATCCGAATCCGGAGACGGCCCCGGGGCGATAGAATCCCTAAACATGGCGCTGGATGAAAATGATCCTTTCCGGGTCGCCGTCATTGACATGCAGATGCCGGATATGGACGGCGAAACCCTGGGCCGGCACATTAAATCAGACAGCCGTCTTGCTGGTACGCGGATGGTGATGTTGACCTCCCTGGGAGTCCGCGGCGACACCAGGCGTTTTGCAGAGATCGGTTTCGACGCATACCTGACCAAACCGGCACGAACAATTGAACTGAAAACCATTCTTTCCCATGTGCTTGGAAGCCGCGAGGGCGAAACGCTGAAAACTGGCACCATCAAAACACGCCACACGGTCCGTGAGATTCAGAATCTCTTTGCCGGCCGCAGGTCTCGTATCCTGCTGGCCGAAGACAATATCACCAACCAGCAGGTGGCTCTTGGCATCCTAAAGAAGCTTGGGCTGCATTCCGACGCCGTGGCCAACGGAAAAGAGGTGATTGACGCACTTAAAGCCATCCCTTATGACCTGGTGCTCATGGATGTGCAGATGCCGGAGTTGGACGGCCTGGAAGCCACGAGACGGATCCGTAATCCGAAATCCGCTGTTCGCAATCATAATATACCCATTATCGCTATGACCGCCCATGCCATGGCCGGGGACCGTGAGAAATGCCTTGAGGCGGGAATGAACGGCTATATTTCAAAGCCGATCGACCCCCTGTTATTGGCAAACGAACTTGAAAAGTGGCTGGGAGACCAGCAGCCGGCGCATGACAGGAAGAAACCATCGACCGGCACCAAAAAACCGGAAACGATATTCGATCGCGAAGCGTTTCTTAATCGGCTGATGGGTGACGAGGAACTGGCCGCAACGATTATTGCCGGATTCGTGGATGATATACCCGGACAGATAGCTGCGACCAGAGAGTTCGTTAAAGAGGGTAAAGCGGATAAAGCGGGCGCACAGGCCCACAAGATCAAAGGAGCTGCGGGGAATGTTTCAGGTATGGCGCTTCAGGCGATTGCCTCTGCCATGGAGAAGGCCGGCAAATCAGGGGATATGGGACAGCTCAAAAATTTAATGCCGCAGATGGAGGAGCAATTTAACCGGCTGAAGGCCGCAATTGAAAAAAGAGGGCTCATATGAAAATCTTGATTGCCGAGGATGATTTTACATCACGGACCATGCTTGCGGCGGTCCTGGCCAAGTTGGGTTACGAAGTTATCAGCACCTGTAATGGTGAAGAGGCCTTTGACAAGTTTCAAAAAGATGACGCTCCACAACTTGCAGTTTTAGACTGGGAGATGCAGGGTCTGGACGGTATTTCCCTGTGCCGGAAGCTTCGCGAACAGGAGCGCAAAGAGCCCTTGTACCTGATCCTGCTGACCGCCAGAGGCGAGAGCGAAGACATAGTAAAGGGACTGGAAGCCGGCGCGGACGACTACATCGCCAAGCCATATGACAATGCGGAACTGCAAGCCAGGATTAATGTGGGGCGCCGTATAATCATGCTGCAAAACGAGATGCGGGAACGGGAAAAATTCCAGGGAGTGCTGGAGATGGCCGGGGCAGTCTGCCACGAGCTGAACCAGCCCTTGCAGGTCGTGTCCGGCTATTCGGAAATGCTGCTGATGGGTCTGAAAACCGGCGATCCGAATTATGAAAAGCTTGAAACCATCAAGACAGGCATAGACCGAATAGGCGAACTGACGCACAAGATAATGAAGATCGCCCGGTATCAATCCAAGCCCTACTTGAAAAGTAAAATTATAGACATCGAACAGGCTTCCCGAAATGAAAAGAAGGAGATAATAAATGAATGAAAAACGAATTTTGGTGGTGGATGACGAACCGCAGATCCGCAATATGTACTCACAAATGTTTTCGACATCCGGGTATGAGGTAACAACAGCGGACAGCGCCGAAACAGCGCTCGAGATCTTTAAAAAGGAACTGTACTGGATCATCTTTCTGGATCTTAATCTGCCCGGTATGAATGGTATTGAATTATGCCGGCAAATACGAAAGCAGTACCCCATGGCAATTTGCTATGCCGTGACCGGATACGTTTCACTGTTTGAATTGTCGGACTGCCGAGAAGCAGGTTTTGAAGACTATTTTACCAAACCGGTGAACTTTTCCGACCTGCTGGATGCTGCCGAACATGCATTCAAAAAGCTGGAGCGATGGAAGAAAAAACAGTAAACCGCAGAAAACGCAAAACAAATAAAATAATAAATATTCAGCATATTCTGCGCATAACGCAGTTAATAAAAATAGAGGTTTTCCGATGACTCAAACCCGGAGAGATAATTACCGGCCCACCGCCATGGTGGTAAACGATGATATAACCCAGCTCAATATTCTTTCCGGGCTGCTGCGTAAAGATGGTATAAGAGTCCAGTCGTTCGATAGCGCCGATGACGCCATGGCCGCAATGGACCGCGGTTGCCCTCCCGATTTGATTGTGACCGATCTCTACATGCCGGGTATCGATGGCTGGCGCTTCTGCCGGCTACTGCGATCTCCCGAGAATGCAGCTTTTAACCAGATTCCGATCCTGATTATTTCAGCCACATTCGCCGGAGAGGAGGCTGCCCGTATTACTGCTGACTTGGGCGCCAACGCCTTTCTGTCCTCTCCGGTGGACGGAAAGCGTTTTATAGAGTCGGTAAAATCACTGCTGTCCGGTGAACGGCCAAGGGAGCAATTGCGCGTCCTGATTGTTGAGGACAATATAACGGCGGCTGGTTTGCTCATGAAGTCCTTCGAACAGCATGGATATCATGTGAAAATTGCAACAGGCATGGAGCAGGCGGCTGATGCATTTAAGAGAGAATCGTTTGACGTGGCCGTGATCGACTACCATCTTCCAGACGGCAACGGTGACGAACTGCTGGCGCAGTTCAGAAACGCCCGGCCGGATGTTGTATGTATTATGATGACCACCGATCCCAGTCCAGAACTGGCTATAGCCTGGATGCGCCAGGGCGCGGCAGCCTATCTGAAAAAGCCATTCGAGCCCGAGTATCTTATCGAACTGAGCACCAGGGCTCGCAGGGAAAGGTCGTTGTTGCGTGTACAGGACTTGCTTGAAGAAAAAACCCGCCAACTTCAAGAAAGAGATCAGCAACTCCGGAATGTATTGGAAAACAGCACTAATGTGTTTTACACCCACACACCGGAGCATGTCCTGACCTACCTGAGTCCGCGAATTGAGGTTCTACTCGGCTGCAGGCCGGAAGAGGCCATGGTTGAATGGACAAAGTTGACTACCGACAATCCCGCCAATACAGAGGGTTTGGCAATCACCCAGAAGGCCATTGATACGGGCCTGCCTCAGCCTCCCTATCTGCTGGAACTCATGCACAAGACCGGGAGGCATGTATGGGTGGAAATCAATGAAGCGCCGGTTGTCGAAAATGGAAGTACCGTGGCCATTGTGGGTTCGCTCACCGACATCACCGAACGAAAGCAGGCGGAAGATGCACGCCGGGAAGCCGGTCGCTTCGCCATGGAAACTCAATGTATCGCCCGTGTAGGTGGCTGGAAAGCCAATCCGCACACAGATTATCTCGAGTGGACCGAGGGTATTTATGAGATCGTTGAGGAGTCATCTGAATACCGGCCCAGCCTCGCCGAAGGAATGAAATATTTCCTCCCTCAGGATATCCCGGTTATCCTTAGCAAGCTTGCCGGTTGCCTGTCTACCGGTGAGCCATTTACCCTGGAGACTGAAATCATAACGGCAAAAGGAAGACAACTCTGGGCGGAACTGCGCGGTATTGCACCAGTAGTGGACGGTGAACGCTCTGCTGTGATTGGTACGTTTCAGGACATTACCGATCGCAAGCAGGCGGAGGAGGAGAAGGTCAGACTCCAGGAACAACTCCTTCAAGCCCAGAAGATGGAGGCCATAGGCCAGCTTGCGGGAGGTGTTGCACACGATTTCAACAACATGCTGAACATTATAATAGGCTATACCCAGATGGCTCTTATAAAGACTGAACCTTCCAGTCCGGTTAACAGCAACCTTAAGGAAATATTGAATGCCGCCCAGCGCTCAGCGGATCTCGTACGTCAGCTTCTGGCCTTTGCCCGGAAGCAGACAATAGCCCCTAAAGTCATGGATCTAAACGATATTGTTGCAGGAATGCTCAATATGCTTCGAAGACTGATAGGCGAGCAGATTGATCTTCTGTGGATGCCTGCCACAGATCTGTGGCAGGTCAAAATGGATCCCACCCAGGTTGACCAGATTGTAGCCAACCTGGCGGTTAACGCCCGTGACTCCATCTCCGGTGCGGGCAAAATTACAATCGAGACCGGAAGGGCTGAGTTTGACGAGACTTATTGCACTCAATATGCAGATTTCGCAGTCGGGCAGTATGTAATGCTCGAGATCAGCGATAATGGCAACGGTATGGATAAGGATACCAAGAATAAGATTTTTGAACCCTTTTTTACCACCAAGGAGATTGGAAAGGGTACCGGCATGGGTCTTGCCACGGTATACGGCATAGTTAAGCAGAACAAAGGCTTTATTAATGTAGAAAGCGAGCCGGGAAAAGGAGCAACCTTTAAGATATACCTGCCCCGGTTCGGGAAAGAGGAAACGGCGATCAACGGATCAGCCCCTTATCCCGGGCTTCTTACCGGCACTGAAACTGTATTACTGGTTGAGGATGACAAGGCGCTCCTGAACATGGCTAAAATGATGCTGGAAGAATTGGGTTACAAGGTGCTGACTGCCGGTACACCGGGGGAGGCGATACGTTTGGCGGGGGAGTACAGCAGTGACATACGCCTTGTGGTAACCGACGTAGTAATGCCGGAGATGAGCGGCCGTGATCTTCAAAAAAGACTCAAGGTCATAAGGCCTGGCATGAAATACCTTTTCATGTCCGGCTATACCGCAAATGTTATAGCTCACCATGGCATCCTTTATGAAGGAGTAAACTTTATCCAGAAGCCCTTCTCGATGAACGTTTTTGCCACAAAAGTCCGGGAGGTTCTGGCAGGAAGAATGAATTAGAGAAATATGTTTGAACCGAAGCGCGAGCGCATTCCCCGACCGCTCTGCGGCGGGGAGCTTCAATAATGGAAATCGCGGAGGGAATAATGATCCATCATTCTTAACCCTGTTACATATATTTATTATAATAAATAGGTTCCGCTCGATTACGCACATATATCCAAATAAATTGAAAGCTCCAATCGTAAACATTATTCTGACAAATGCCATAACCAACCGGCGTCCGCGCCGGCAGGATATCCGTGCCATAATATTATTGACATAAAGTTGCTATCTTTATAGTGATTACAAGAATAATATTCCGGTTGGAACGTGTTCAAACTTGATATATTTAAAAACCGGTGCTGTAAAAATTAATTTCATCTGAAATCCGGGTCCAAATGGTGACAACAACCTCCTGTTGCGGGGTGTGGAGTATTACCAGATGCGAATGAAGCTGAATTTGCGGGTGTTTCTCAATTTTGTTCTCGTAATAGTCCTCTTCGGGCTGCTTGGCGCAGTGCTGGGAGCATGGCTCATCAACCGCAACATCCTTAACGAAGCCCAGCGCCGTGTAAGCCTTGATCTGGAATCGGCCTGGAGCGTCCTCGATGGAGAGCTCGGCAGGCTGCACATGTTTGTGAGCGTTCTCGGCACCGGTAAGCGGGTGGAAATAGCCTACAGCAACCTCCTTGCACCCGATTCCCGCATCCGGCTGGAGGAGGCCCGGAGAATGTTCGGTTTCGATTTCCTCTCCCTTACGGATAGCAAGGGAAAGGTTATTATGCGGACCCTCGAACCTTACACCACCGGGGACTACCTGGCAAATGATCCTTTCGTCGGTGAAGCCCTCAAGGGTAAGGCCGTTAAAGGATTTTCCATACTTTCCCCTTCACGCCTGAAGGCCGAAGGCGGCAACCTGCTGGAGCAGGCCTTCATGGTGTTCGAATCAACGCCGATGGCCAAACCTCGCGCCAAAACCTTCGAAGATTCGGGGATGGCTCTTGTAGCAGCCGCCCCTGTGACAAATGAAAAAGGAACCGTTGTCGGGGCCATTTATGCCGGGGTGCTTCTCAATCGAAATCACGCGCTTGTGGATAAGATCCGGTCCATCGTGTTTGAGGACAAGATGTATGAAGGCAGGCATCTCGGCACGATGACCATTTTCCAGTGGGACACCAGGATCGCGACTAATGTCACCCTCCCAAACGGAAACAAGGCTATAGGAACGAGGGTGAGCACGGATGTCTATGACAAAGTGCTGGAAAACAACAGTAAATGGTACGACAGGGCCTTCGTGGTGCGGGACTGGTACCTGAGCGCCTATGATCCCATCCATGATACCGAGGGAAGGGTAATCGGAATTCTGTATGTCGGGGTTCTGGCGGAGAAATATGATGACCTGAAATGGGAGCTGTGGCGGCTCTACGGTTTACTTTCCGTTGTTGCCGGAATCATCGTGCTGGCAGTTGGGCTCATTTTTTCGCAGCGGCTGAGCGGCTCCATGACCCGCCTGGCCGATGCCGCCGGAAAAATAGCGGCCGGCAACCTGTCGCTGAATGTGGAAGAACCTTCGAGTAACGACGAGATAAGAGACCTGACAAAGGCATTTAACATTATGACGGGCAGCCTGCGGGACCGCGATGAACGGCTCAGGGCCGCCAACGCCGAGCTGGAACACATGAATGCCTCCCTTCAGAAACTCAACAAAAATTACATGGATATGCTAGGGTTCGTTTCACATGAATTAAAGAACACGCTCGGGGTGATATATACTTCCGCGCGCGCGCTCAACCTCGGCCTTGTTGGAACCCTGACCGAACAGCAGGCAGCGCTTGTGGGCGGCATCGCAAACAGTATAGACACAGCAGTGAAGATGACCCGCAACTACCTTGATCTTGCCAGAATCGAAAAAGGTGAGCTTATGGTTCAGACGCAGCTCCTTGATCTTCTCGAGCAGGTTGTAGAGCCTGTGCTTAAGGATCTGCACCAGTTCATCGCCAGCAGGAACATGCGCATTGAGAATCATCTGCCTGGGCGTCTGAAGGTGTCGGGAGACAGGGAACTTCTCCGGATCGTGTACAAGAATTTCATAGACAATGCCGTCAAATACGGCCGCGAGGGCGGCACAATCCGGCTCGGTTTTGCTAGAAGCGGTGATAATTATTCCTTTGAGGTATGGAACGACGGGGATGGACTTGCCCCGGACAAGCTTGCGCAGCTTTTTAACAAGTTCGTGCGGCTTCACAGGGATAAAGAGACCACGCGAAGCACAGGGCTGGGTTTGTTCATCACGAAAGACATAATCGAGAAACATGGCGGAAGCGTACACGCCGAGTCCAGGGAAGGTGAATGGATTTCTTTCACATTCACACTGCCCGTTCCCCTGCCGGAAGCCACTTAAGCGGGAGAGTTGCGATATGGAAGATTTAATTAAACGCGCCGCAGATTTGTTGGAGCGCTCGCGCAAGGTTGTGGCTTTTACCGGCGCGGGAGTCAGCACGGAATCCGGCATTCCCGATTTTCGCAGTCCCGGAGGGATCTGGGAGAAATATGAACCTGTCTACTATCAGGATTTTTTAGACGATGAAGAAGCCCGCCGCAGGTACTGGTTAAGGAGCAGGGCCACATATCCGGTTCTCCGGGATGCGATACCCAATCCGACCCATCTTGCTCTGGTTGAACTGGAGAAGATGGGAAAGCTCGATTGCATAATCACTCAAAACATCGATCGCCTGCACCACAAGGCGGGCAGCCTGCCTGAAAAGATTATCGAGATTCACGGCAACAGCGCCTTTGCCGTATGCCTGGGTTGCCGGAGGAATTACCCGCGTGAGGAGATCCAGAATCTGCTTGAAGAAAACGATGGCATTGCAGTGCCGCATTGCCCCGAATGTAAGGGTTTTTTGAAGGATGCCACGATTTCATTCGGGCAGTCCATGCCGGAAGAGGAAACGAAGGAGGCCATGCTCAGGGCGCAGGAATGTGATTTGATGTTTACGCTCGGCTCTTCCCTGGTTGTTTACCCGGCCGCATATCTGCCCAGATATGCCCATCAGGCGGGCGCGAAACTGATAATCATCAACATGACCGCCACGCCGCTTGATCATCTTGCGGATGTGGTAATCCACGGGAAGACAGGCGAGGTGTTGCGCCGGATAGTAAATGAGATCAGGATGAAACTATAAGTGTGATCTGAAATTCATGGCAAAAACTCCCGACAGTAAATCAAACGAATTTCACAAAAAGCTTATTGCGAGAGTATATTTTGATTTTTTACGATACTCTCAGGTCTGTAGTGTTTTTTTAACATCGATCCCGTATTTTTTCATCCGGTTCCAAATGGTCACGCGATTGACCCCGAGAATGCGGGCTGCCTCTGACTTGTTGCCTCTGGCCTTGATTAATGCTTCCATGACCGCCGTTTTTTCAGGGGAGTCAGCCGATGTTAGGGAGGAGGAGACCAGGTCGACTGCCGTGGTCCTGTTTTGAATCTGCATCGGTAAGTGTTCCGAATCGATCTGCCCACTTTCTGCTATGACGAAAGCGTATTCGAGGGCGCTTTTCAACTCGCGTATGTTACCCGGCCAGGAGTAATCCATGAACTGCTGCATAGCATTGCTGGTCAGGCCGCTGATCGGCTTGCCGGTTGCCCGCCTCAGCCTCTGTATAAAATACTGTACCAG
>RPRI01000193.1 GCA_003818505.1 Desulfobacteraceae bacterium
CACTGTCGGAGCAAAGCCGAAGCGGAAGGACTTCGGATGTCGATTGAACGGCGATTGGCGGAATGTGGATTGGAGCTAAACTTGCAGAAGACAAAGATTGTTCACTGCAAGGATGATTATCGGCGAGGAGATTATCCTGAGCAGAAGTTCGATTTCTTGTTACATTTACTCCTGCAATCAGCAACAAAGCCACAAAATCGATATGCGACACCATGAGGCAATGGAAATTGCACCGGCGCACGGACAAATCCCTGGATGAACTGGCTCAGAGGATCAACCCTGTAGTAAGGGGATGGATCAACTACTACGGACACTTCCATAAATCAGCCCTTTACCGGACCTTTCAACACCTGAACAATATTCTTGCTCGGTGGGCATCCCGGAAATACAAGAGATTGAGGGGGCATAAGCGGCGGGCTTTTCTTTGGCTGCAATGCATAGCGCATAGGCAACGGAGGCTTTTTGCTCATTGGCAGCTCTCTCAGGCTAAGGCTGGACAATAGGAGCTGGATGACGGGAGACTGTCACGTCCAGTTCTCGGAGAGCGTTAGGGTGAGATTCCCTCGCGCCACTCGACAAAGCATCTGGTAGTCCGATATTGCATTTGACATCTCAAGGGGTATCCGGTAGTTTTTAAATGGTTAAGTAGGATTCGTATGAATACAATCTTTCTATCCAGTCGGCAACATATGTCATTACAGAGGCACGTTATATGAAAGATCAAGCCAAGACGAATAAAGAATTTTTCGAAGAAAACGCATTATTAAAGCAGAAAATCCAGGAACTGGAACATGCGGAAGCAGAGCGCAAGTTGGCGGAGGAGGCACTGCGGGAGAGCGAGTCCAAGTTCCGGACCCTTTTCGAGTCTGCCAACGACGCTATTTTCTTGATGGATCAGAAAATCTTTATTGACTGCAACTCCAAAACCTTGGAAATGTTTGGTTGTGCCAGAGAACAGATTATCGGGCAAACCCCTTACCGGTTCTCTCCGGAAATTCAGCCTGATGGAAGGAAATCTCCGGAGAAAGCACAGGAAAAAATTGAGGCGGCGCTCAGAGGTCAGAAACAGTTCTTTGAATGGAAGCACAGTCGTTACGATGGGACTCTATTTGATGCAGAGGTCAGCCTGAATGCCTTCAGCACTGAGGGTAACTATTACCTTCAGGCTATTGTTCGCGACATCACAGATCGCAAGCTGGTGGAAGAGGCTTTCAAAGCTTCCCTGTCTTTGCTCAGTGCCTCACTGGAGTCAAGTGCCGATGGCATTCTAATTGTAGACAGGAAAGGAAAAATTGTGCAATGGAATCAGAAATATGTCGATATGTGGAAGATACCAGAAGAAATTATCTCCAGCTGTGATGATGAAAAAACAATAAACCATATCCTTACGCAACTTGCTGCCCCGGAGCAGTTTGTAGCCAAACTCAGGAAATTGTACGAACAACCGGAGGAATCGAGTTTCGACCAGATCGAGTTTGTAGACGGGCGCGTTTTCGAGCGTTATTCCCAACCTCAAAAAATTGAAGATAATATTGTTGGCCGCGTATGGTCATTCCGCGACATAACCGAACGCAATCATGCGGAGGAGGCGCTGCGGGAGAGCGAGGAAAAACACCGCTTATTTATTGAAAGTCTTCCGATTGGCCTCTATAGAAACACGCCAGGTCCGCAGGGTCGTTTTATCATGGTCAATACTGCGTTGGCACGGTTGCATGGGTTTGATTCCGTAGAGGAGTTTTTAAGCCAAAATGTTTTGGACCTATACGTTGATCCAGCAAAGCGTAAAGAGGTATCGGCGGAGTTGATGGAGAAGGGTTTTATCTCGGGCAAGGAGGTAATGCTCAAACGGAAGGATGGCACTCCCATCTGGGGATCTATAACGGCCAGAGCGATCCGCGACCACGAGGGTAAGGTAGTTTACTTTGACGGGAATGTCACTGATATCACCGACCATAAAAGGATGGAGGCGGAAATTCTTGCCCTTTCGGTAACCGATCAGCTTACTGGCCTGTATAACAGAAGAGGGTTTTTATCTCTTGTGGAACAGCAGTTAAAATTATCAGAAAGGAATAAGAGTGGATTGCTGCTCTTTTTTGCTGATCTGGACTTGTTGAAATGGATTAACGATACACTGGGACATGAGGAAGGGGATAAAGCGCTTATTGAAGCAGCAAACATTTTAAAGGAGACCTTCAGAACCTCAGACATAATTGCCCGCTTAGGCGGGGATGAATTTGCCGTTCTTGCCATTGATATAAAGGGAACAAATCCTGAATTCTTTACTGCCCGGCTGCATAAAATGATCGACATTTGGAATAATCAAGAAGGCCGGAGATATATCCTGTCGATCAGCATGGGCTGCTCTTGCTATGATCCAGAAAATTCTTGTTCCATTGACGATCTCATAGCTCGTGCGGATAAACTGATGTATGCGCAGAAGCAAAATAAAAAAATCCATTTTCTGCAATCGGCCTCCCTTTCAAGCAGTAATCCTCATCGCAATAGTGAGCCTAAAGTTATTGATAAGTTGGTTTAGGCAGCTATTCCGGCTGGTTGGCGATATTGAAAAATTTAATGCAGGTTTTTTTAATGTAGCCTTCCTGTAAAAGTATTCGGATATTTTGATAGATATCCATATTTTCAATCGGAAAAGAATAACGATAACCTTTATCGGGACTTTGAATGTCCCGGGACTATATATTCAGAAATAACGTTTTGGAAATTGGATGCATACGAGAGATTTGCGACTGCATTCCGTTCATAATAGTTTCCTCTATGATCCCATCGGCTCCAAAGGACTACGAATTTTCAAAAAAATAACATCTTGATGAATCATTTGCTTGGCCATCAGAACCCAGCCATGTATATTGCCCTATTTTCACTGACAGACAATGATGCTCCCTTATACACTCATCCCGGAAGAAAAAGTTTATATTAAAATTTAAATGATATTCTCAAACCCCGGCAGGTGAGGAAGGGGTTTTATATTTTGCAGGTGTTCATGTTCAGGAATATATATTATGGATGGTGGATAGTTATTTCATGTTTCATCATCAATCTCTATGTGAGCGGTATTACCTTCTTCGGATTTACCGCTTTCTTTGAGCCCATCCAGCGCGAGTTCAACTGGAGCTACACCCAAATCTCACTTGCCACAAGCATCCGGCCTGCAGCCTTGAACCTTCGTCGTCCGACATTGAAATAACAAAGCAGCATAAAGATGCTGGAATCTTGATGGGCATCGCTCTGTTGGATCACATCATCTTCAACCGGAACGGATACTTCAGCTTCATGGAAGCGGGGCGGTTGTGACACAGCAGACGGCAGAGCGGCTCGGACCAAGTCAACGCATTGAATGTATAAAATAATCATCTTGACTCGGAATAACCTTCTTCATATATTCCCACCGTGAAAAAACAACACCTTATCAATCCAACGTCGGGAGTTATCCTTCCGGTAATACTTACCCTGCTGGTCCAGGCTGCGGTTTCAATGAGTACTGTAGCCATTCCGGTATTTATGCCGGTGGCCGCCGGCGAATTAAATATTCCCCCAAGCTACGTCGGCATCTTCATGTCCTTGATATATTTAGGTGCGACAGTTGTAGCACCTGTCAGCGGATATTTTATCAACCGGTTCGGGGCAATCGGAGTAAGCCAGATTTGCCTGGTCCTGTGTGCCCTGGGATTGGGGGCAATGTCAATCCCGGTTGTTCCCATGATGATCATCGGGGCATTGATCATGGGAATCGGTTACGGACCAGTGACACCGGCCAGTTCCCATTTGCTGGTCCGAACCACGCCTATTTCAATGATGTCCGTCGTCTTTTCCATTAAGCAGACTGGTGTTCCGATCGGCGGGGCCATGGCAGGCGCATTTGTTCCTCATCTTGTTATTCTCTGGGGCTGGAAAATATCGGCGATATTGGTGGGGATATTGGGTCTGATTCTATGCATTTTCCTGTACCCTTATCGAAAACAGTTCGACACAGAGCGTTCCAATCTGTCCCGGCTTTCCTGGCAAAATGTAATTGAGTCTGTAAAAATGGTGTTTCTCCACCAGGAATTGCGCCATATTGTAATTGCCACATTTTTCTTTTCAACGATGCAATTGTGTCTGATCTCCTTTATTGTTATTTATTTAATAGAAGACGTGAAGATGACGCTGATCCAGGCCGGGATTATCCTGGCTACCGCCCAGGCGGGTGGAATTATCGGGAGAATCGTATGGGGTGCGTTGGTCGATAGGTTCATAAAGCCCCGTATTATGCTTGGCATCTTAGGCATTGCCATGGCTGCTGGCGCGCTGTCATCGGCGGCTTTCTCACCGCAATGGCCCTTTTTTGCAGTGTTGATCGTCTGTGCGCTTTACGGAGCCGTTGCAATCGGCTGGAACGGCGTCTATCTCGCTGAGGTAGCGCGCGTTGCAACTCCTGAGTTTGCCGGGATGGCGACCGGCGGGTCACTTTTTTTTACATTTGCAGGCATTCTGATCGGGCTTCCCGCTTTTTCCTTGCTTGTTGAAAAAAGCGGCAGCTACCCGCTCGGATTCGGGATTATTGCAGTTGCGACATTTGTCTGCGGCATGGTTTTACTGCTTTTTCACAAGTCGCGCTGAGGAGAATTGAATCTTCGACCGTAAGGAATATAATCCGTTTTTAATTTGCTCGCTGACCACGCCGCAAGCAGCGGGGAATGCGTTTGCTGTTTCGGTTTCAGGAGAGTACATCCGGAAATAAACCTGAAATCAATTTGATGTCCATAATCCGGTATGGTATGGAAATCAATGGTCAGGGGTCAGTGGCCGGGAATCGAATATCGTACATCGAATATCGAATGGTGGGAATGAAGTGCGATATTCGAAGTACGATGTACGTAGTGCGGCTTTTAGAACAAATATCCACGATCACAAACCATTAACTTTTTGAAATTGACAGAGGAGCTTGGCATGGGAAAATTGTTATGGGAACCTTCGAAGGAGCGGATATTAAATTCCAACATGAAGCGATTCATGGATATTATAAACAATAAACACGGAAAATCCTTCGGGGAGTTCAGTGATTTGTACCAGTGGTCGGTGGATAACATTCCGGATTTCTGGGCGTCAATGTGGGACTTTGCCGGCATAATCGCCTCTAAACCCTATGACCGGGTTATCGACGATGTTACCAGGATGCCGGGAGCAAAATGGTTTGAAGGCGCACGCTTGAACTTTGCCGAGAATCTTTTAAGATACCGGGACGGGCAGACAGCGCTGATTTTCAAGGGTGAAGATCAGGACGCAATACGCATGACGTATGCCGAGCTCTATGATGAAGTAGCCCGGCTTTCATCCTCTTTGAGAAAAGCCGGGGTTCAGAAAGGGGACCGCGTTGTCGGTTTCATGCCTAATATGCCCCAGTCCATTATTGCCATGCTGGCTGCCACAAGCATAGGGGGAGTATGGTCTTCCTGTTCTCCCGATTTTGGAATAAAAGGAGTATTAGACCGGTTCGGCCAGATAAAGCCGAAAGTTATTTTTACCGCGAACGGCTATTCTTTCAAGGGAAAGCGACTAGACAGCCTCGGGAGAATATCGGATATTTTGAAAGAACTTCCTTCGATAGAAAAGGTTGTCGTTGTTCCTTATACCGAAAAAGACCCTGATATAAGCAGGGTCCCGAAGGCCGTCCATTACAGAGATTTCTTATCTGCGGAAAAAGGTATTGAGATAAAATTTGAACAGCTTCCTTTTGATCATCCTTTATACATAATGTATTCGTCGGGGACAACAGGACTTCCCAAATGCATGGTGCAGTGCGCAGGCGGGATTCTCGTTCATCAGCTAAAAGAGATGATTCTCCATACCGATTTGAGAAGAAACGACACGATTTTTTATTTTACCACCTGCGGATGGATGATGTGGAACTGGCTGACCAGCGCGCTGGGTGTGGGAGCAACGCTCGTATTGTTTGACGGGAATCCTTTCCATCCCAGGCCGGACGCATTATGGGAAATGGCCCAGGATGAAAAAATCTCTGTTTTCGGAACAAGCGCGGGCTATATAACCGCACTGCAGAACGCAGGGGTGAAACCCGGAAAAACATACGACCTTAAAAATCTCAGAACTATCCTTTCAACGGGATCCCCTCTTTCAATGGAAAATTTTGAATATGTGTACAGCGATATAAAGCCTGATGTTCAACTCGCGTCCATTTCCGGGGGAACTGATTTAAACGGCTGCTTTGCGCTCGGGAATCCGATGGGCGCGGTCTATTCAGGGGAGCTTCAATGCAGGGGACTTGCCATGAAAGTCGAGGCATTCGATGAAAACGGGAAGCCTGTCATCAACCGGCAGGGAGAGCTTGTCTGCACAGCGCCATTTCCTTCCATGCCTATCTATTTCTGGGATGATCCGGATGGGAAGAAATACTACAATGCATATTTTGACGTATATCCGAATGTATGGCGGCATGGAGATTTTATTGAAATCAATGACCGCGGAGGAGTAACTATTTACGGCAGATCCGACGCTACGCTGAACCCCGGCGGGGTCCGGATAGGAACCGCCGAAATATACCGTCAGATGGAGCAGCTTGAAGAGATTGAGGACAGCGTTGTTGTCGGTCAGGACTGGAAGAATGACGTGCGTGTCATCCTGTTTGTTAAAATGGCGCCGGGTTACGAGCTGACAGATGAGGTTAAAAAGAAGATTGTAAATACCATCAGGATAAACGCCTCTCCGAGGCATGTGCCTGCAAAAATCTTAAGTGTGCCGGATGTTCCGTATACCCTGAACATGAAGAAGGTCGAGCTTGCCGTGAAAAAAGTCATCCAGGGAAAGCCGGTGTTAAACAAGGATGCCCTGAGAAATCCGGAAGCTCTCGATTTTTATGCAGGCTTTAAAGAGCTTGGCGAAGACTAGCCGAAAATCGAATATAGAATATCGGACATCGAAAGCGAAAGCCGATATTCGATATTCGGATAAAGAACCATAAACCATGAACCATGAACCAGAAACCATTCTTCTAACCGGGCGGATAGAGAAGATAACATACACAAGTGAAGAGACCGGGTATGCGGTTGCGAAGGTAATAGTCCAGGGGAGAAAAGACCCCGTGACCGTCGTAGGAAACCTTCTTTCTCCTGTTCCTGGTGAAACTCTCACGATGAAGGGTGAATGGACAAAACACCCTAAATTCGGCGAGCAGTTCAAGGTCTCAGAATTTTCAAGCGCAGCTCCCGAAAGCCTTGCCGGAATCGAGAAGTATCTCGGATCAGGGATAGTAAAGGGCATCGGGCCCGTCATGGCTGAACGGATAGTCAAAAAATTCGGCATAAAAACGCTTGATATAATAGAAAAGGATACGTTTAAGCTCTCTTCCGTTGAAGGAATCGGAGAAAAACGGATCGCCATGATAAAAAAGGCGTGGGATGAGCAGAAAGAGATCCGCAACCTCATGATTTTTATTCATGCCTATGGCCTTGGCGCAGGTTACGCAGTAAAAATTTTCAGAAAGTACGGAAACAGGGCAATGGCGGTTATGAAAGAAAACCCGTACCGCCTCGCTGTCGATATATCGGGGATAGGATTTATTACAGCCGACAGTATCGGCGCAAAGCTCGGCTTTTCAAAAGACTCGAAGGAAAGGGTAGAATCCGGAATAGTATATGCTCTTTTCACTCTCTCCGAAGAGGGGCATGTTTATTATCCTTTACCGGCCCTTATTGAAAACTGCGCCGCAATGCTTGATGTCGAAAGAGAGGATGTGAAGAAAGGGATTGATGCTGCGGCTGCGTCGGGGAAAATAGTCATTGAAGAGCTTGCGGGAGATATCGAAAAGACGCGGGAGGAGGGAAGGGGCGTCTTTCTCGTAAAATATCATTACTGTGAAGCAGGCATATCAAAACTTCTTAAGATAATCGTTGATTCGGCAAAATCTTTCAGGAATGCAGATCCGGAGAAGGCAATCGAATGGGTACAGCACCAACTTTCCATCACACTCGCCGGAAAACAGTCTGAGGCCGTCCGGAGAGCCCTTAATGAAAAGGTGCTCGTAATTACCGGAGGACCCGGTACCGGAAAAACGACCATCATAAACGCCATCCTTAAAATATTTAAAAGACTTGGAAAGCAGATCCTGCTTGCCGCTCCTACCGGGAGGGCTGCAAAGCGAATGAGCGAGGCAACAGGATTCGCGGCGAAAACAATCCACAGGATGCTTGAATATAACCCGGAAAAGGGAGGGTTCCAGAGAAATGAAAATAATCCCCTCGAGTGCAATCTCCTGATTGTTGATGAAGCATCCATGATAGACACACTCCTGATGTTCAGCATGTTAAAGGCAGTGCCTCCTGAGACGGCTTTAATTCTTGTAGGAGATGTCAACCAGCTTCCTTCGGTGGGAGCCGGTAATGTTTTATGTGATGTAATCGAATCGGACCTTGTTCCGGTTGTTACTCTTACCGAAATCTTCCGGCAGGCAAAAGAGAGCCGCATTGTGATAAACGCCCACAGGATAAACAGCGGCGAAATGCCCCTTTGGAAAGCTGATGAAAAGAGCAGTGATTTCTATTTCATTGAGCAGGAGAATCCGGAAAGGATAATTGAAATAATCAGGGATCTTGTGACGGAGCGTATTCCGAAGCGCTTCGGTTTTGACCCCATCGATGAGATACAGGTACTGACTCCCATGCACAGGGGAGTTCTCGGATCTTTGGCTCTGAACGAGGTTCTGCAGGAGGCTCTCAATCCGGGAGAAGCATTGCTTGTACGCGGAGAAAAAAAATATAAAACAGGCGACAAGGTTATGCAGGTAAGAAACAATTATGAAAAGGATGTGTTCAACGGTGATATCGGACGGATAAAGTCGATCGATTCCGGGGATCAGAAGATGGTTGTCTCTTTCGAAGGACGGCATGTTGAATACGATTTTCATGAACTTGATGATATTATCTTATCTTATGCCGTCTCGGTCCACAAGTCGCAGGGTTCCGAATATCCTGCCATAGTGATGCCGGTTCATACGCAGCATTATATGCTTCTCCAGCGCAATCTCATATATACGGCTCTCACGAGAGGGCGAAGGCTTGTTGTTATGGTGGGCACAAAGAAGGCTCTTGCAATCGGAATCAGCAACAACAGGACTCAGAAGAG
>RPRI01000194.1 GCA_003818505.1 Desulfobacteraceae bacterium
CTTTTCATTCATATGATGGCCCTATTCGGTTATTATTTCTATTGCAAGATCAGGACATCTTAATTCGCAAAGTTTGCAGGCTATGCAGTCCTGCGGGCGTGCAGCAAACGCTTTTTCCTCGGAATCGAGTTCAAGCACTTTTTTCGGGCAGAAATGGACACATATTCCGCATCCTTTGCACCAGTTCCTGTTTATCAGATGCTCTTTCAGTTTAGGTTTTGCCATATATTGTTCCTGGTTGATTTATTATGATATATGTTATCGTATCGACTTTTTACTTACTATATATCGCATATTGTCCCAAAAGGGTTGATCAAGCTTGATTCCTTTCCTTATACAAATCTTTGCATCAGTTCATCAACAATTTTATCGACATTGCCGGGAGTTATTCCAAATCTTATACACATATTTTCAGCATTTTCAATCCTTTTAGGATCTTTCATGTCGGCAAGGCGTGAAAATATTCCAAGCCGTCGCCCTATCTGGTATTTTATCTGCTCTTCCTGCGGCATATCAAGAAATGAACTCAGAACGCCGGTTATTTTTTCTTTATCCCGGGGCAGTTCCCCTTCAACATCTTCAAACAGGTTTAAAATATGGTCGCTTTTAATAGTGCTTGTTATACCGTTTAAATTTTCTATAAAGAGAAGAATCTCCCGTGCCATCATCAGGTCGGTGCATTTTTCAAAACGGCCCGCAATGTATTCGTCGTAGAGCCCTATGTTCTTTGGAATCGCAAGAGTTCTCAGCCTTATAAAATCGGGGTTTATCCTGTTTAATGCATCGGCAGTCTCGATTGCATGCTCCCTTGATAAACCCGCGCCTCCGAGTCCCGGCATTACATATTCGGAAAGCTCGAACCCGGCTTTTTTTGCCTTTTGCCCTGCCTTAACCTGGGTTTCTTTTGAAACCCCCTTTTTCACCAGTTCAAGGACTTTATCTGATCCTGATTCAAGGCCTATATGTATCCTGTTCAACCCGGCCGCCCTTATCGCGAAAAGGTCGCTGTCGGTTATTCTTGCGACTGTATGGGATCGTGCATACGATGTTATTCTTTCGGTCCGCGGGAAGCATTTTTTAAGGTGATCCAGGATGATAATAAGATCGGATGGTTTTATTATAAGGCTGTTTGCATCCTGGAGAAAGATCGATTTCATTCCGCAGGCCAGCCATTGATATGCGGCATAGAACGCCTGCCTTTCATCCGGCACAATATTAAGGCGGCCTGTGTCTATCTCAACCAGGCCCTTCCGCCTTCCATCATCAGCAAGATTCTGCAATGTTGTGAGATGTTTGTGAACAGCATCAATATCTTTTATAACATGTTCCACAGGACGGAGGGAAAACCTTGATCTCTTGTAGACCGGGCAGAAGGCGCAGCGGTTCCAAGGGCAATTTCTTGTCACTCGTATCAAAAGGCTGTTCGCTTCGCTTGGAGGGCGGATAGGACCCTGTTCGAAGCCTTTATATTCGGAATATGTATTGTTTTTCAATTACACCCTTATGTTCCTGTAAAAAAATGATTGCTTTGAGGAAAGAATATAAGTCTTTAAGCTTTTATAATCAAGTCTCCAAAATAAAAACAGGGCTTTTTATGAAAATGTTAGCCGAAATTTTAAAGTACACTTTTTGAGTATCCTCGGATTTAACCGGATGCTCCCCTTCCCTTTAAAAACTCTACCGAATAGGCAACGTTGTAATTCGGCGGTATCTTTAAGCACATGTGCACATGATCCAACATCATGCGCCATTCCAAAATTTCCCATACAGTTTCTTTTGCCTGTATTTTGGGACAAATACCACATAGTATTTGCAACCCCATCGAACATGCGATAAACTCTCCCAATCATGCATAGGTTCATCCTCCGATCTGCTCTTTCGAGACTTTCCCGGAGGATGAGCCTATATCATTTTACGCCGGATCGGTAGAACCTATCCGGGTCCTCCACCAGGGGTGGAGGGTTTATATCAAAACTAAGAAATAACTATATAACTTGCGAAATCGGGTAATAATGATAGCAAATAGTTACTGTGTTTTTCACGGTTTTCGAAGAACACGTCCCGCTCGTTCACCAGTTAGTTTCCCATTCTGTCCAGAAACCTTGCCGTTAACCATTACCATTGAAATGCCTTCGGGATAGCAGTGGGGATTTTTAAAGGTGGCCTTGTCAATAATCTTAGCCGGATCAAACAAGACCAAGTAAGCCTTGTATGTAGAACGGGCAAGTCTGCGGTCCTGAAGTCCCATCCGACTAGCCGGCAACGCAGTCATTTTATATACACCGCCTTGGATAGAGATAGTGTGCTTTCGTAGCGTACAAAGCGACCAAGCACACGGGGAAAAGTGCCGTAGGAGCGGGGGTGAGTGGCTTCTGCTTTGTGGATCAGAGCTGACAATGCGAAGCCATCCGAGCAGACCGCCACATGGTTGCTCTGCAGAATGGCACGCATGTCATCTTCCGAAATTGAGAAAAAAACAGCGCTGACGGAATCTTTTTCCTTTCTAATCAATCGAATAGCAGCATCTTCAGGTGTTAGATTCCAAGTATCCGCAACCTGCTGTAATGGTTTGCCGGAAAAAACATGGTTTTCTCCGGAGCCTATGGCAGAAATCCAGATGCGTGTGGCTCCACCGCGATCTTCGATCGCCGCCATGATTTCTAATCTCAAGCGAGACTTTGATTGTTCATCTGTCAAGCGCCTGAGCCTTTCGGTCACGCCAACTTCCTGTTCATTCATGCTTGAGCCTTGCCGGCTCGGTTTTTCTTCTGAACAAGTGCGCAACAAACATGTCCATAACCATTTGTGTAAGTTGATAAGCTATTGCAGGAATGAATGCCATGGGAAATTTTGCTGCGAAATAACCTGCCCATACGAGATAGGAAATGGTCAATGTATTTTGCGATGTATGAATAGTAAAGGCGGCTGTGGATGGGAGATCCAGGTGAAGAATCCATGAAATAATTCTGTTAAGAGGAAAGAAATAAAGATTCCATAACTTAAGATTTTGTATGTTTTTATAAATATTCCCACAAAAGGCAGTGAGACGGCAATACAAAGCATTGCCATGATGCCGATAAAAAACCAGTATTTCCCAAATAAATATTTAAAAAGGTATTCCTTTATAGTTTTGCGACCGGAGCTTACGGCACTGCCCCGCTTTTTTCCAGAAGGTCGGCAATCGACTCTGCCAGCTTACGGTATCCTGCTGCATTCGGATGGATATAGTCGGATTTCAGGGAGCGGTCGGACAAGACGGTGGCCAGGGTTTTCTCTTCAAAAGGGATCTTCATTTTTTCGGCTGTCTCCCGGTAAAACGGCGGAGGTGACAGGGAAAAACCGGGAGTCGGTACAGATATGATAACAACAGCTGTTCCACGCTCCTGCGCTAACAGGATCATTGCCTGTAAATTGCGGGCGGTTTGCTCCTTATCCAGATGACGGAGCATATCATTACCGCCATGGCAAAGGATAAGGAGTGCAGGATTCTCTTCCTCGAGCACCTCCGGAAGACGGGATAACCCTTCGCCTGTAACCTCTCCGGGAACCCCGGAATTAATCACCTTCCGACCTGCCAGGCGTTCAAGGACTGCCGGATAGCTTTCTGCTGGCGCAGCCCCGGTACCAAAAGTCAGGCTGTCACCGAACGCAAGGATGACTGCGTCCTTGGCAAGGCGGGGTGATTTGGCACCTGAAGAGCAAGCCATCAGAACGGTACCTACCATGATGATCAGCAGGCCGGAAATCAGCAATTTTTGTATTTTTGTTACCATAACCTGTCAGCTCCTGATGGTAATGATGCGAAGCTCTCATTATCATCATGGCAGAAGTTATGCAATCGGAACTGCCTAAGGGGAACAAGAGACCGCAAATAGTTTCCATCAGTAATTGGCCCTTTTGGGCGATCTCTGTGTCAATCTGCGGGATTTCTTATACGACATACTATGTGGATGTCTTAAGTGCAATCCCTTGATTTTCGTGAGCTTGCCCAAAATTGCCGATTTCCGAATTGGAAACCTGCGTGTGTCCGAATTTAGTTTCCGGATCGGCACTAAATATCTTTATCCGACAATTAAAAGCTGACTTTTAATATGATATCAGATCCTTTATTCTTTAGCGGTGGAATGCATTTTGCCGGGCGATCTTTCTCAGGATATCATTTTTTACTGATTATTTCCTAAACGCTTGTGTCGAAGAAATCCTTGTCAATTGTCTTTGGATTGTTTAAAAATCAACGGTAAAAACAGGAGGTGATAATTCATGAAATCTTACCGGAAAGAACTATGGTTCAATGTCAATGCACGGAGAGGATTTGTAAACATTACGGGTCAGGTGGATAAATGCCTGAAGGAAAGTGGTGTGTCCGAAGGTATAATCCTCGTTAACGCCATGCACATTACTGCATCGGTCTTCATCAACGATGACGAATCCGGTTTGCATCAGGATTATGAAAAATGGCTTGAAAAGCTTGCTCCGCATGAACCTGTTTCACAATATCAGCATAACCGGACAGGTGAGGATAACGGAGACGCTCATTTGAAAAGGCAGGTGATGGGCCGGGAAGCGGTTGTGGCTGTGACTGGCGGCAGGCTCGATTTCGGGCCATGGGAGCAAATCTTTTATGGAGAATTTGACGGTAGAAGGAGAAAGAGGGTTCTGGTCAAGATCATCGGGGAGTAAATACGAAGCTATATCCGCAACGAACCGTTGCGCCCGGGACCGCCAAAAGTTCTCCTCGCTCCCGTTACGAGTATCCGAATCTCATCTTAATGTCGTCATGTGAAGGATACGGCTGTCTTGACGGCACGGTTCGCTGATTTACGCATGTTGATTTCGATCATATCCTGGTACCGGGAGAGCGGAAACTTGTGTGTTACCATCTCGTGGAGGTTTACCCGCCCCTCGGCGGCAAACCGGAGGGCCGTTTCGAAAACATGTTCGCGCCTGCCATCGACAAGATTGACGCCGTGCGCATAGACTCCCTTAATCGTCTGGAGCTTCAGCCACAGCGGCGTAAGATCCAGTTTAACCTCATCTCCGATACCAACGACGCTCAAAGTTCCGCCTCCTGCCATCGCCCGCATAGCCGCCCGCAGAGTGTCGGTATGCCCGACGCAGTCGAAGATCTTGGTAAAACCGCCCATAATGATGCTTTTCCCCAGGATCGGCTTGTAAGATTCGGCGCCGGTCATCTGCCTGGCAGCGCCCGGGATGTCCCCGTCCGTTACGACATGGTTGGCGCCGGCCCTGGCCGCCAGTTCCGCATGAAACACAGAAGGCTCGGCCACGGTGACGGAACAGGGGGTGCCGAGTGCACGGATCGACTGAACAATCAGGTTGCCTATGACCCCGCCTCCGATTACGAGCACCTTGTCATCGGCCATCGGCCGGTTATCCATAACGGCCTGAATCGTCACTCCCAGCGGTTCTGTCATGGATGCTGTTTCCAGAGAGATACCGGCCGGAAGCTTGTAGATCTGACTTTTGTGAGCCACAAGATACGGGGCAAACCCGCCGCCCACATCTTTGCAGATTCCCGTGAACATCCCCGGAGACATTTGACCCCTGGCAGTGTTTTCACAACTGCCGGGCCTGCCGGCACGACAGCACTGGCAGGCCGGATCGATCCCACGGGCAGTACATGTCAGGCCGGGCGATATCGTGACACGATCCCCGACACTGCTATCAGTTACCCCATTGCCGACCTCGACGATTTCCCCGCACAACTCATGCCCGAGCACGCATGGAAAGGATGTAAAGGGCGAAGCGGTGGGGGAATCCTTGAGAAAAATCAGGCTCTGATCTGAGCCGCAGAACCCGCACATCAGCGTCCGAAGCTTCACCCAGTCAGGCCCCGGCAGGGCTGGTTCCGGAATATCAACATATTTAATGGTCGCCAGAGGTCCTTTGTAGAAGAGGGAAGGGAAGAGCGCGCCCAGGGGTTTGAGCACAAGGAACTTAGCCGCAGATGCGGAAAATTGAAGTGCTTTCATAAAAAGCTCCTACTCCAGTTTAAGCGCCTGGTAGAAGATCACAGACGCCGGGCTCATTACGGTCGGATCGGTTATCACGTTTACGCAGGCCGGTTTTCCGGATTCCAGCGCCCGTTTAACAGCAGGGATGATCTCCTCGTCCCTCGTGACGAACTCGCCATGCCCCCCAAGTCCCTCAACCATCTTGTCGTAACGCCGTAAAGCCAGTTCCGTGCACTGGAGCCTCTCCTTGCCGATCGACAGCTCCTGACCGTGCTTGACCATGCCCCATGCGCAGTCGTTGTTTATGATGCAGACTACGGGAATGTTAAGCCTGAGCATGGTGTCGAATTCCATTGCGTTGAATCCGAAAGAGCCGTCGCCGTTAAGCAATATCACCTTTTTGTCGGGGTGGGCTATTTTCGCTGCCATGGCGAAGGGAATCCCGGTGCCTAAGCACCCCAGCAGTCCTGACGCTGTTCCCACAACCCCTGCCTTCAGTTTCGATCTGAAATGCACGAGTCCGAAGTAAACCGTATCGCCGCCGTCAGTTACATAGTACGCGTCTTCGCCAACAACCTTCTGTATCTGGGCGGCCAGTCGTATCGGATGAATGGGATCGGACTGAGTTTCCCGCGCCTTCAGTTCGGAACCGATAAAAGCGGCTGATGCGTCGCGCAGCGTTTTAAGCCAGGCGCTGTGATCGTTTTTCTTCACATGCGGAAGGAGCTGGGTCAGCACCGAGCTGATGTCTCCCGCCAAGCCTGCGTCGGCCTGCCGGTTGCGGTCTATCTCGTGCGGGTCGATGTCGATCCTCACGACCTTTGCTGAGGGCGGAATTGCAGCCCCTGAAAGCAGCAGCCAGTTGAGGCGCAGGCCCGCGATAACGATCAGGTCGGCCTGCCCCAGCGTCACCATCATCCCTATGTTGCCGACATCCCAGATGGACTGCGGGTGGTTGTCTGGAAGTTCCCCCCTTCCGTAATTCAAGAGGATGAAGGGGATTCCAGTCTTCTCAACGAACTGTTTCAGTGCGTCGCCGCAGGAGCTGAATCCCACGCCGCTTCCTCCCAGAAAGAGCGGCTGCCTGGCACTGTTGATGAGATCGGCCGCCTGTTTCAGATCGGCATCGTCAGGGTGTACCGTGTACTTCCTCGTGGGATGCTTCGGCATCGGCGCATCCTCCTCCGGTATGCTGATGTTGAGAATATCGGGAGGGAGTTCGAGGAAAACGGGTCCCGGCCTGCCCAAGGTGGCATATCTGAACGCCATGGAAAGATATTCGGGTATGCGCTTAGTCTCGTAACATGTGGCGGCCCATTTTGTGACGGGCTTCACCATGTCAATCTGGTTCATTTCCTGGAGAGCGCCCTTAAGGTCCTCTTTAATGGGGTGTTTTCCGCACAGCACCACCAGAGGGGCGTTGTCGAGATAAGCGTTGGCGATTCCGGTGAGCGTGTTGGTGAACCCGGGACCGGCGGTTACAAGGCAAACACCAGTCTGTCCTGCATAAACCGACCATGCGTGGGCCGCCATTGCTGCCACCTGCTCGTGACGAACATCAATGGCGCGGATGCGGTACTGCGTGAACCCGTCAAGTATTGCCTCAATGTGACCGCCGGAGAGTGCGAATACCGTTTCAATGCCTTCGACATCCTTCAGATACCGTGCGACAAGATGACCGCCTTTAATAGCCATGCGAGACCTCCTTTGAGAAATTATGCTTTTATATACGGCTTAAACAGCTCCGGTTAACTATCACGCCATTACCAGCTTCACACCGTCGGTAAACCACTGAAGATATGGAACCATGCCTTCAACGCGCACTTTCCCTTCAGCAGCCGCCCTGAAGGTGTCGGCATCGCCGGTTTTTGACGTCATTACCCTAAACGCCGTCTCCGCGTCGGCCCAGACCAGCGCAACGTCGAATTGATTATGCGTGCCGCTCACAGAAGAGAAATCGCCCTTGTCGAAGATAAAGAGACGGCCGGTTTTGCCGTCGGCCGTATTGATAAGAACCCTGATCTGCAACAGACCAAGATGTTTTCTGTAGGCAGTGTTTTTTTTCGCGGCGGATTTCAACTTCTGTGCGAGAATGAAAAGAAGCAGTTTAAACTTCATCGCAACCTCCCTGAGCTTAGTGTGCGCCTGTTGCAGAGGCGCTGTCTATTGTTTCAGGTAAACTTCCTTATAATTTATTCTGGCAAGATCCTGCAAGAGGCGCGAGCCCATGAAACCGGCTGCTCCCGTTACCAGTACGTTCATAATGACTCCTGCAAAGGCATGAGATCGATATCGCCGGTGAGGCGTGCTACGTGCATCATGAATTTGTTATGAAAGACCGGTATCCCGGCGAGTTTACTTTCTATGATCTCGGAGATTATTCCGCAGGTGGAAACCGTGTCCATGTAAGCGTACTTCGTCACGGCGCCTCCGACGGTTTTGATGACGCCGGATTGTATCACCCCGATCCCTGCAGTATTCAACTGCTCGAGCTTCTTATCGAACCCGTTTGCCATGATGCCTATATGGTGCAAGCCCCCGCCCTGTTTTTTCATGATATCTGAATAAATGCATTCCCTGTCTGTCAGCATCTGTATGAGTTCGATTTCCATCCTGCCGCTGAAGGCGAGGGCGATGTCGAGATCGAGGTGAAAGGAATTTCCTTTGAAAACAACATCGTTTGATTTTGTCTTCGACCGGAACCATGGTTTGATATTCAGGTATTTTGAATAATAGCGTACCGCCTTCCCGATGTCCGGCACCACGATGCCGATCTGACCGACCTTCGGGAGATTAATTCCCTTAATGTCCTCCAAGTCCTCTATGTTCATGTAGCCCTCCCTAAAATTATAAACTTCTTGGGTAATTGAACTGTCGTCCCGAACGCAGATAAGGAAGCTTATTACCCGAATACCTCTAAAAAGAGAGGTCTATGTTTGCTGTTACGACCTGTTCAAACACCTCACGCTTGACTATATATCTCATTTATTTTGATGAACCGATTATTTTCTTTCGATTCATGTAGCCCGGTCAAGTTCTTTCCTCACGGCCAGTCCCAGTTTTTCTATGACATAAGGCTTTTTCACGTAGGCGCCTGCGCCAAGGGCCTGGACGGCTTTCACACGTTCCGATTCAGAAAAGCCGCTCACTATAATCGCC
>RPRI01000195.1 GCA_003818505.1 Desulfobacteraceae bacterium
GCCTGCCATCATACCCATCTTTGTGACCCCTCCTTCAAGGGCAGGTCCGGCGGCGCCGGCGCAGGCGACCAGCCAGTTTTTATTTCCGAGCACAACTTCGGCGTTGGTTCCGACATCGACGAGAATGGCTGTTTTTTCGCTGCGGTTCAGGCCTGAATAGAGTATTCCAGCGATAAGGTCTCCTCTGAAGTAGTTTCCGGGGCACTTTCGGGCACTTTCGGGACGTCCATAAGTAAGTAAATAATTATCATTTTTAAATTCTTTTTTACTTTCTTATGGACGTCCCAAACTCAATTCCCTAAATTGTCAATAAAATAATGTTAGCATAAAGAATCGCAATAGAAAGCCACACCTGTAATTTGGTTGCCGCTTGACATATTAATATGACATAATATGATTTGAATCATGATAAAATTCCTTCGTGCCTTTAAAACAGATATGCGGTCAGTTTCAATCACTGCAGCAAAAGAAGCGGGCAGGAGAAGGCAAGGTTGATAAATATTGAAAGTAAGGAGTTGTTATGAAAAAAGAAAGAAATGAAATTATGGATACGGCTTTTAAGAAAGCCAAACAATATGAAATGAAAAGCGGTGGGTGTTCGCAATGCACCCTGTCGGGAATCTTTGACGCCATGGGTGTTCAAAATGATGATATTTTTAAGGCTGCTACTGGTCTGGCGGACGGAGTCGGCCTGACCGGTAACGGCCACTGCGGAGCTCTTTCCGGCGGAGTCCTTGCTATAGGCTATTTTTTCGGGCGAAATAAAGAGGATTTCAGCGATATGATGAAGTTGATAAAAGCGAACATGCTCTCAAAAAAGTTGCATGACCGTTTTGTGAAAAAATACGGAACCTGCAGATGCGCTGATTTGCAAAAGTCATTTTTCGGCCGGTTCTACAATTTGTATGACCCGGAGGAATTGACGTCCGCCATGAAGGCGGGCTTGCTGGAAACATGCTCAACTCTCGTGGGTGAAGCAGCAAGAATGACCACTGAGATAATTTTAGAAGCGCAAGAAAAAGATGCGAAGTAAAGAAATGAGATTGCGGCTGTCGGTGGATGTGGATAGCATTGGAATATTATATGAGAGAAAACAGACTGAATAAATATTTTGGCATAGGGCCGATGGGGGCATTTATCAGCCTCCTGTTATTCGTGCTGTTTGCCTGGTTCGACCGGGTGATTGGCCATCCGGTTTTAACGTTTTATGCATTGCCAATTAAATATTTCGGCGCAGCGCTCGTCATTTTCGGATTGGGACTTCATTTTTGGTCCTTTTCGACACTGCGCAACTGGTGGACAGACGATCAACTTTGCACAATGGGTCCTTTTAAGTATTTCCGCCACCCGATGTACGCTGCCTGGATCACATTTATATCTTCGGGCGTGGCTCTGTATTTCAATTCATGGGTCTATTTTTTCTGGGTTATATTGTTGCATCCTGTTTGGCATAAACTTGTAAAGAAGGAAGAAATAACAATGATCGATATTTTCGGAGGTGTATACAGGGATTATGCTGAACGAACAGGACGATTTATCCCAAAAATATTAACTCGTCGTCATTTATGATTAAATGTGCCTTGCAAGCGGTTTTACTTCTGACCGGGCTACAGCGGCGTTCTTGAACCAAAACGCGAGCGCATTCCCCGTTGCTTGCGGCGGGGAGCTTCAATTTTACAGGAGATAAAAATGAATGATTTTGCAGCATCGCCTTCAAAATTGACAGCGACAAACACGGCAACAGGCGTTAAGCTCATGAACGATATTCCAGATGTACCTGAAGCGGTCGGGCCTTATTCTCAGTTGTCTGTTGCGGGAGATACAATATATCTTTCAGGGCAGTTGCCGATAGATCCTAAAACCGGCAAATTGGTAAGAGGCACAATCGAGGAGCAAACCGAACAGGTTTTTAACAACATCGAGGCGGTGTTAAAAGGCGTAGGATTGGGATTGACTGATGTCGCCCGTTCCAGCGTGTATCTGACCGATATGAGCACATTCCCGAACATGAACGCAATTTACGCGAAAAGGTTTGGCGGCCATAGACCGGCCCGGGAAACCATTGGAGTCAGCGCACTTGCGATAGGGGCAGCAGTTGAGATAACAGTTATTGCCCATAAAAGAAAAGAATAAAAGGCTGACAAGGAGCAACTGAATGGAACCGGAGGACAACAGGTCATTCAATTCACTTGTGGAACAATTTTTGGGCACAAGTTTACCGGGCAGGCTTGCCGATAATATCTCTTTCCCGAAGATAACTGCTGAGACCAGAGATATCATCCTGCGTATGCTCGTTCTGATGAAACGGGGGTCATTTCCTGCGACGGAGTTTAACTCCCAGATGATCTGGCTACTGTCCACCGTTACTCCTGCAATGCTGCCTTCAGCATGGGGCGGCCGAATTCCACCCCTCACTTCTCAAGGCCGTCACAAAAAACTTGATGCCTATGTCGCTCAGCAAACCTGGCCCTCTGGTAACGGGCAGCCGGTGTTTATCGATTTAGGATGCGGATTTCCTCCGGCAACAACAGTTGATACGGCAAAATCCATGCCGGACTGGTCTGTTTTCGGAGTGGATAGGTTATTTGCCTGCTTTGTGCTTTATGATGCGGAAGGCAATTATGCATGTTTCAACCGTGAGGGAGAATTTTTATATTTCCAACCACTGAAGAAACCTTTGCATGATAACCATAAGGATGCCCGAAACCGGTTCGAATCGCTCTTTGCAATTCTTGCTCCTTACGTACAGGCTTCTGATGATAACTCAAGTGAGACTGTTGAAAAGGACGGCAACCGGCTCGTATATAATCACGTCCGGGACTTTGAAGCGCGAAACCTGAGATTTATCGAATCGGATATCGGGAATCTCCGGTTGCCGCCAGCCCGGGTCATCCGGTGCATGAACGTTCTCCTGTATTTCGATAAAAGCGTCAGGTATAAGATGCGGTTATCAATGGGGTCATCGCTGGATGATGGCGGCATATTGATTTCCGGATTCAACCATCCATTTGGCATATACGCCCGATATGCTGTCAATAAAAAGGGCGCGACGGGTATAAAACCTTGTGAATTCGCATTCAGTCCGGATAATCTGCGTCCTCTGGGCATCGGGCCCTGGGTGACTATCAAAGACGAAGACGAGGATGCCGAACTGCTTGCCGACTTAACAGGAGCCATTCGTGCTGATAAACGCTTCTGGACGGAATTTAACCGGTATGTTGATGTGCTGCAGGCTGAATATGGCATCTGTACACGGGGCAATGACGGTTTTATCCATTTCACGGAGGAAGCTCAGACCGCGCCTCCCAATGTTATCATGGTAAAAACAACGGCGCTGTGGAATCAACTTGAGAAGGAAGGGTATACAGACGGCGCGGTAGAAGCATTGAGCCGCGCCGGCTATCAAGCGTGGAAAAATCCGGTGGGTGATATTGCAGTTTTACCTCCTGAGGGCTCACTTCCCATATAGTGAGAGATGCATTCATTGCGGAGAATGTGTTGACAGATGTGTTTTTGGCGCCCGGGTTTTCCGGGATGAAAAGATGGAATATGATGCTGACGTGTGCCCTGGCTGCGGACTTTGTGTAACGAGGTGTCCAGTTGAGGCAATATCCATGGAACTGCGTGAGACAAAATAATGACATTCCCTTGTTTAAATGGATTTACAATCAGTGTTGAGAAGCAAAGCCCCGGTAAGATTGCAAAGGCAAGCTTTCCGCTGCGATATGGAACATGCTCGGAGATAAAAACATCTGAATACGAATTTCTGTTCAACTTAAATGGTGAAATTAAGTTCATCCGAGGGCTTAATGTAAACTGGTCCCATCCCGCTGAGCAGCTGAAGCGCACGAACGGCAATGACTGGGTGTATTATTCTGTCGGTGACAAAAGCGGCGATAAAGGAATTATTTCCTGGCTTGGCGAGTATTATTTGCCTTGTCTTCCATATCCGAGCAACTCAATATGGGAAATTAATTATTTATCAAATCCCGGCATAATGAATGCATTTGCAGCATGGTCCCAATTGTATGCGAATCTATATGGGGCGAAAAGAGACGGGTTGCACTCCAAAGCTAAAGAACTGCTGGATCTTATTTTAAAAAATGATGACAAAATACTATACGAACGATCACAGGAATTGAGCGCGATTACAGGTGGTCGGGTTTCGGTTCTCCCGCCTGATACCCGACATGTCGATTATGAGATCGTTCCGGTTATTATAGCAGACGGATGTCTTTATCATTGTAATTTTTGTTGCGTCAAATCCGCGCAGAAATTTCGACAGCGTTCCAAAAACGATATCCTCGAACAGATTCGACGGCTAAAGGTCCATTATAGTCGCGATCTTCAGAATTATAATGCGCTATTTTTAGGGAATCATGACGCACTTGAAGCCGGGGCCGAACTAATATGCTTTACGGCATCCGAAGCATTCGAATCTTTTGGATTTGGAGAAGCGCGCGCTATGACTCCTTTGCTGTTCCTGTTCGGAAGCATAGATTCCCTGCTTAATTCTGAAACCGAATTATTTGATAAACTCAACCGCCTGCCTTTTTATACATATATCAACATCGGATTCGAATCCGCAGACATGCCGACTCTGGAATTGATTGGTAAACCAGTGAACGTATCGAAAGTCCAGGCTGCTTTCAGGAAGATGCTTGAAATCAACGCCGCTTTTACAAACATTGAAATTACAGGCAATTTTCTTATCGGAGATCAACTTTCGCATGAACACTATCAATCTCTTGCAGAATTGCTTCGAAACGCATCGGGTATCCCGCGGGGCAAGGGGGCTATATACCTGTCCCCATTGAAAGATAGTCCTAAAAAGCGTGAATTATTGCCGCGCTTTATTGAAATAAAGGACCAGAGTCAACTCCCTGTCTATATCTATCTGATTCAGAGATTGTAAGAAAAATGGTCGGACTTTGTGTCCGGCAAATTGACCGGAACGTGCCCCGCAAGCCCCGCCTTGTGGGCGGGGTCAAGGGGCGCAATTTAAAATAAAAATACCTTGCCGGGAAGCCCCGCCCTGTGGGCGGGGAGCTTCACAATGAGGTTATAAATTTGAAATACATTCACGGGTATAATCAAAGAGAAAAGATTCGGTTGCAGGACCAGGCGTCAACCCTTGTGGAATTGCTGCATTCCGATACATTTTATCCTGCGGGGAGCCGGGTTCTTGAGGCCGGTTGCGGCGTCGGCGCGCAAACCATAACCCTGGCCCATAACAGCCCTCACGCTGATATCACATCGGTCGATATATCCGGCAGCTCGCTTTCCGAAGCAAGAAAAAAAATTAAAGAAGCCGGGCATACAAATGTCAGCTTTCAACAGGGAGATATTTTTAATTTGCCTTTTAAACCGGAATCATTCGATCATATTTTTGTTTGTTTTGTTCTCGAACATCTGGCCCGGCCGGGTAAGGCGCTTGACTGCCTGAAAAACCTTCTCAGGGCCGGCGGCACAATCACTGTTATAGAGGGAGATCACGGATCGACTTATTTTTATCCCGACAGCGATGCTGCGCACAGAGCTGTTCTCTGCCAGGTTGAGCTTCAGAAGAGGGCCGGCGGGAATGCCAACATAGGCAGAGAGCTGTATCCTCTTTTATACGGAGCGGGGTTTAATTCCATCCATGTGTCTCCGCGTATGGTTTATGTCGATTCGGGCAAACCTTTACTTGTCGAAGGCTTCACAAAAAACACTTTCACGGCAATGATCGAAGGCGTACGCCAACCTTCTGTTGAAGCCGGCCTGATTGACGAAAAAGACTTTGATGAAGGCATTAAGGCATTGTACAGAACAACGGAAGCGGATGGGGTTTTTTGCTATACGTTTTTCAAGGCAATCGGTGAAAAAGAATAAATTGCCGGTCACCGGCATTAAGCCGGGCGCGCAAAAAACAGCGCGCATTTCATGCCGGACATTGGAGTGTAAAAAGCCTGTTCACCGCGCAGCAGATTGTGTCATCAGTACCTGGAATCCGCGTATTCCAACCAGCCGCCTGCTGAAACCAGCGCCCTGTCAAACTCTGAAATTTCAAATTTCACGGATTCTCTGACGTCTCCTGACTTAAGAATAAAAGAACCTTTGTCGAAACGGGTTTCGATTGTTGTTTCGCGTTTTGAAAAAACCGATAAAATCATGTTTATGATTTCAGGGGAAAGCTCGACAGCCATCATTCCGCAGTTGAACATGTTCCTTTTAAAGATCCGCGCAAAACCCTGTGCGATAACGAGATTTATGCCGTTTACTTCAAGCGCCCACGGAGCATGTTCCCTGGAAGACCCGCAACCGAAATTCTCCCTTGTTATGATGATGCTTTTCCCCTTTATATCCTTCTTACAGTCAAAGCCTTCAAGGTTTATGTCCTCAAGGAGATAGGGCTTTAAAGCCTCTTTCGTATTTTCAACAAGATATCTTGCCGGAATAATCTCGTCCGTATTTATATCCGACCTGTCCAGAAAAAGCACTTTTCCGCTGAAATTTTTCATATTATTTATCTGCCGTTGTATAATTTTGAATTTGTAATATGTCCTGCAATTGCGGTTGCCGCGGCTGTGGCCGGGCTCATAAGGTGCACCATTCCGCCTTTTCCCATCCGCCCGTTAAAGTTCCTGTTCGTAGTTGATGCGCAGGCCTCACCTTCAGCAAGGATTCCATTGCTCATTCCAAGACAGGCGCCGCAGGTCGGATTTGTGACGCAAAATCCCGCGTCGAGAAAAACCGAAATCAGTCCTTCATCAAGAGCCTGCCGGTAAATTTCGGAAGTTGCCGGAGAGACTATCCCCCGGAGGGAATCGCTTATCCGGTTTCCCCTTAATACTTCCGCTGCGATTCTCAAATCCTCTATTCTTCCGTTTGTGCATGAGCCTATATAGACCTGGTCTATTTTTGTGTCTTCCATCTCCCTCACCGGTTTGATGTTGTCGGGCCTGTATCCGAATGTCGCCACCGGCCCGAGGCTTGAAATATCATGTTCAATTATATCTGCATAAGAAGCATCGGGATCGGAAGCGAATCTCCCGAATGCTTCAAGCGCCTTATCTTTTGTTTTATGCTCATCCCGGATAAAATCCCACAGGTATTTGACTGTTGTCATGTCCGGAGCGCATATTCCGAATGTCGCTCCGGCTTCTACAGCCATGTTGCAGATGGTCATTCTCGCATCCATACTCATCGATTCAACAATAGGCCCGGAGAATTCAATGACTCTGTCAGTCGCTCCGTTTACACCCAGAAGACCTATTACAGAAAGAATTATATCCTTTGCAAAAACTCCTTCCGGTTTTTTGCCGGTGATATTTATCCTGATGGTTTCAGGATAACGAAGCGCGCATACGCCTTTTAATATGCCTACTTCAAGGTCGGTTGTTCCGACTCCGGCCGCAAAAGCCCCGAAAGCCCCGTATGTGCAGGTGTGTGAATCGCCCATTATTATTGTAAACCCGGGCCTGACAAAGCCTTTTTCAGGGAAAATTGCATGACAAACTCCGTTTCTGCCTATATCGAAAAAATCCTTTATATTGTGGCGCCTCGTCCATTCCCTTAATATTTTGCCCTGTGCGGCTGTTTTTGAATCCTTGGCCGGAGTGACATGATCGATTACAGCCTTCACCTTCGATGCGTCAAAAACCCGGTCTTTGCCCCGGACGATAAGGTCGTTTATGGCGATAGGGGTTGTAATCTCATGGCAGAAAACCGCATCAAGCCTTATCACGTAAATATCATCACATGGATTATCTACGATATGCGATTCAAAAATCTTTTCAGCTATTGTTTTACCCATTTATTCCCAGTTATTATAGTAACTTTATGTCTTTGTTTAAAAATCAGAAGTAGGATATCCGTAAAAATTCTGACGGCAAAGTCAAAAGCTCATTATGCAAGGCGCGCGAATCTTGAGGAATGAAGCGTACATATTAGTACGCTGCAATGACGAAAGACGAAGCGCAACTTAAGCAGAATGACTTTTTACAAAGCCGTCAGTCCGAGTCGGTCTTCAACACTGAAAGAAACGCTGATTGCGGAATCATGACTTTTCCAACCATCTTCATCCGTTTTTTTCCTTTTTTCTGCTTTTCGAGGAGTTTCCGCTTTCTGGTGATGTCACCTCCATAACATTTTGCAGTTACATCCTTTCTGAAAGCTGAAACGGTGGATCTGGCAATTATCTTTGCCCCGATCGCTCCCTGGATGGCTATTTTAAACATCTGTCTCGGGATCTCTTCCCGAAGCTTTTCACAAGCCATTCTTGCCCTTTCAACGGCCCTTTCGCTGTGAACCAGCTGGGATAGCGCGTCGACACGTTCGCCGTTAATCAGAATATCCATTTTAACAAGGTCGGTATCTCTGAAATCGATTATTTCATAGTCGAAAGATCCGTATCCCTGAGTAATTGACTTGAGCTTGTCGTGGAAGTCGTAAATTACTTCGGCCAGAGGAAGTTCGAATATCATCTCAAGCCGGTTGCTTGTCAGGTACTGATAATTTTTATTAATTCCGCGCCTGTCAAGGCAAAGTTTCATAACAGCACCCATGTACCTGTCCGGTACTATAACAGCGGCGCGAATATAGGGTTCCCTCGTCAGCTCGATTGTGGTCGGATCAGGATAAAGAGCCGGATTGTCTATAATCATTTCGGTACCATCTCTCATTACGAGACAGTATTGAACCGAAGGCGCGGTAAGTATGAGAGAAAGGTTGAATTCGCGCTCAAGACGCTCCTGCACAACTTCAAGATGAAGAAGCCCGAGAAAACCGCATCTGAAACCAAACCCTAAGGCAACAGACATATCCTTTTCGTAAATCAGGGAGGCGTCATTTAATTTGAGCTTCTCTATGGCTATCGCCAGTTCCTGATATTCATCGGCTGCAACAGGATATATAGACGAAAAGACAACAGGTTTTGCTTCTTTAAATCCGGGGAGTGGTTTGTCTGCCGGATTGTTTTTTAAAGTTATGGTATCGCCGCACCTGGTGTCAGTAACGGACTTTATACCCGCAATAACATATCCGACCTCGCCGGCCGAAATTTCTTTTTTCGGAATGCGTTTA
>RPRI01000196.1 GCA_003818505.1 Desulfobacteraceae bacterium
AACTCCACTCCCCGTTGGCAACATAAATCTCGCAATATCTCCCCTACTCGACTCCGAAATTTCCCGTACAGCTTCTTCTCCCGATACTTGGGTACAAATACAACATGGTATTTGCAATCCCATTGAACATGCGATAAACTCGTCCAATCATGCATAGGTAATTCCTCCTGTCTGCCCTTCGAGACTTTCCCAGAGGAATTACCTATATCATTTCTCACCGGATCGGTAGAACCTATCCGGGTCCTCCACCAGAGGTGGAGGGTTTATATCGATACTAACTGACCGGATTGCGCAGTTTTCATGTCAGAAGATTCAGAATCATTTACCGCGTTGTAAAAAAGAGGTGGAAATAGTCGCCGTCGGTCCCAGTATCCGGATCTGCGAGAAAACATACTGCTGCTTCAAAAGAGCAAATGAAGCGCAATTATCGTTTTTTTTTGCCACTTTGGATAGCTTTCATGTATAGTACATGGTCAGAAACAAACTGGATTTTATGTTCAGGCCCGGCGCTTTATTGCCGGTGAAGAGTATGTGAAAAACAAAGCAGAAGGAGACTATCCGTGGAATATCGTACATTAGGCAGAACAGGCGTGCAGGTATCGCGTCTGTGTTTTGGAACCATGTCCTTTGGCGGTGATGCGGACGAGGCAGTTTCAGCCGCCATGTTTCATCGTTGCCTCGAGGTTGGCATCAACTTTTATGATACCGCCGATGTCTATAATCAGGGCCGGGCCGAGGAGATTTTGGGCCGGTTGATTAAAAACTGCCGGAACGAGATTGTGCTTACCTCCAAAGTCAATGGGATAATGGGCAAGGATATCAATGCCTGCGGATTGTCGCGCCGCCACATCATGCTGGAAGTTGAAGAGAGCCTGCGCCGCCTGGGCACCGACCGTCTGGACTTGTATTTTGCGCATGCTTTTGATTCGAAAACGGCTATGGAAGAGACTTTGCGCGCTTTTGACGACCTGGTGCGGCAGGGCAAAATTTTATATCCGGCAGTCAGCAACTGGGCGGCATGGCAAATTGCGCGGGCGCTTGGAATCTCCGCAAGGGAGCAACTGGCCCGCTTTGAATGTATCCAGCCGATGTACAACCTTGTAAAACGGCAGGCCGAAGTGGAGATTCTACCCCTGGCCGCGGCCGAACAGCTTGGAGTGATTTCCTTCGGCCCGTTGGGCGGTGGCTTATTGACCGGCAAGTACGGAACACAGCGCAAACCCGAACAGGGCAGGCTGGTGCAAAATGCTCAATATACCAAGCGGTATAGTTTGCCGGAATATTATGAAGTGACCGACCGCTTTATCGCCTACACCGGGGAAAAAGGAATCAAACCGGCGACGCTGGCCGTGGCTTGGGTAATGGCACACCCGGCTATCACCGCGCCGATTATCGGCGCCCGCAATCTGCTGCAATTGGAAGACTCATTGGCAGCAATGGATGTCCGCATGACACAGGAATGGCGTGCGGAGATTTCAGCTTTATCCATAGAGCCTCCGCCGGCAACAGACCGCCTGGAAACAAAATTATAAATCCTTCATTATACATATTTCCAGGAATAGTACGCAGCGGGGGATATTGACCGGAACGTGCCCCGCAAGCCCCGCCTTGTGGGCGGGGTCAAGGGGCACAATATATAATAAAAATACCTTGCCGGGAAGCCCCGCCCTGTGGGCGGGGAGCTTCACTCCCCCCTGCGGCCTTCCTGATAGAAATAGGGTGGGCCTCAGTCGCTGAACATGCCGAGGAAATTGACAGCGTTAATTATTCCCCCCTTGATTTTAACATCGCCTTTCGCGAGCGCAACGGCCGGATTGGACAGCTTTGCCGCGATCTCTTTCCATGTGTTTGAATCAACAGTTATGGTTATGTCGGCTTTTTCAGGAAAAACAGGCTTAATTTCGGCAACTCCGCGGCGAACATGCACCGTATAAGCTTCTTTTGTATCCGGAAAGTAGAAACCGGCAGTTTTATCGATATCGGAGCTCTTATCCGGATTTAATTTTACGCTCAAACCGTTAAAGATTGCAGCAAGCGGAATTCTGTGCGCAAGCTCTTTGTCAATTTTAGCCTGTGTCAGCTTAAGTTTTCCTCCAGATTCACCGGCCTGTGAGAGATAATAATTCCGGGCATTGGCGTTTCCCTGCAAAAGTCCGAGCTTTCCAAGGGATGCTGTTCTCAGGGCAAGGGCCTTGCTCATATCCGGTTCAAGCGCAAGCAGTACATCGGTCAGTTCCAGAACCCACTGGTGGTCACCTTCTTCTTCCGCTTTTTCCGCATGTTCAATCAGAGCTTTTTTCCCGCCCGCAAGTTTTGCAAATCGCTCTGCGTGCTCTTTTAGCGGGAGAGGATTTAAATCGGTTGAATTGCCGCCGAACCATCCGAGATATCCATTATATATGTTTCTTACAGACCAGGCTACAGTCCCGTAATATTCACGCAGATATGGCTTGTCTGCAAGATGCCGGGGCAGTTTAACAGTTTCCACAAGCTCATCAGGGGTAAGCCCCTTATTGATGCCCCGTATTGTCTGGTCGTGTACAAACTGTATTGCATCCCTGTAGTCTGTGAGTGTGGTGAATATTTTATCTTTGCCGTAAACAGGGCGCGAATGACAGGGTACAAGATATTCGGCGTTAAGCGACCGCATCTTGTCTAAGCTCCGCAACCAAGCGAGCACATCCCGGTAACTGGTTCCGCGTATAGTGTAAAGATTTGGAAAAGACTTATAATAATTGTCGGCTGCGATAAGTACTTTTTTATCCGGAATCCATATCACAATCTGGTCATCGGTTTCACCGGGGGCATGTATGAGCTCAAGATTGATGCCGGCGATGCTTACCTTGAGAATATCATCCGAAAAAGTCATGTTCGGCCTGATATACGACATGGTGGTTCTGTCATTAAATTTAAGAAACGGGCCTATACCGCAGTTTTCCATTTCCCCGATTTTTAAAAAAGTTCCGAACATGCGCATTGCGCGCTTGTATGTCACCTCCTGCGTAATGGTTATAACCCGGTCAAGCTCTTCAAGGGTCTTTTCATGGGAATAGACATCGACTTTCTTGTTACCCGCAAAGGCGGAAGCGCCGAAAACATGATCGGCATGATGATGCGTGTAGATAAGCGCTTTAAGCGGTTTTGAAGTGATTTTATCAAAAGCCTCTTTAACAGGCATGGCCGCCTCAACGCTCTCCAAAACATCAACCACAATAGTCCCGTCTTTACCTTCAAGCAGTATGGAGTTGGCGAGACCATATCCGATTGCGGTATAGACCCCGTCCGTTACTTTAATGATATCCTGTTTGAATTCTTTTGTGTGCTCTGCCAGTTCAATGTTTTCAATTCCGGCATCGTTTGCCGGTTTTTCTCTTGAACACCCTGTGCCGATTAACATGCAGGCTGAAACAAAAATAAAAAAAAGCGCGGCATCTTTCCATATCATCCTTCTCATTGAATAAATCTCCCTGGATTCTATAGATGTTGAGCAGATATCTGAAACAAACGCGGACTTCTTTGAAGCAGGAAATTTAACGAAGCAGGATTCAAGGGATCTGCTTTAATCTTCCGACCGAAAGGGAGTGAAGCGGAATCAGAATGTCGGCGATGCTTTTTATTTTCTGGGCCGAATCATAGGCCTTGATGGCATCCATATGAACGCCGGAGCATATCGCCGCTCCTTTTTCAGGGAAATTCTTTTCATTGCAGCAAAAGCCTGTAATGATGGCTTTCCCTTTCGAAGTGTTTATGGCAACCGACTGCCCGCCTACGGAATGACCCGGAGAAAAAATGACCTCTATCCCGTCCTCTATCACTGCATTTCCTTCGATTTCCACGACATTGACTCCGTCGAGAACATCCGGGTAATACCTGTGGTCTACGGGATGAGGGTTTTTTAGAAACTCAAGCTCGGCTTTTTGCGCGTAGACCAAGGCATTTGTGCATTTATAGTCATTCTCGCAGTGGTCATTGTGAAGATGAGTATGGATTATCAGATCGATATCTTCGGGTTTGAGATCAAAAGAGGCAAGCGCATCTTCAAATTCAAATACCCTGAATCCGCATTGTTTTTCGGTTTCTTCGGATACTACGAACTGTTCAAGACCTGTGTCTACAATAATGTTTTTATCCCCGCCTTTTATATAAAACACATAGATGGGAAGAAATATCCTTTTCCCGTAATCCCGCAGGTATGTCATTATGCCCTGGTCGGTTTCATTTACTCCGACTGCAACCGGATGTATCGTATATTCTCTCATAGCTATGCTCTGGTCTCTGGTTTATTGTTTATCGTTGGGAAAAGCGTTAAGTGTCAGTTGTTTCTTTTTTCGACATTCTATATTTTCTGATCCTTGCTCAACAGCCTTGCTGCTTTGTGCCTTTGTGCCTTTGCTCCTTTGTATATCACGTTTTTCTCTTATCGTTAAAAATATGGTTTGAAATAACCACCTTCTGTATTTCAGAAGTTCCCTCGTAAATTGTGAAAACACGGGCATCCCTGTAAAAGCGTTCAACAGGATATTCCTTGATGAAACCGTAACCGCCGTGCATCTGAAGCGCTTTACCTGTGATGCGGTTTACCATTTCCGATGCAAAAAGTTTTGCCATGGATGCCTGGAGGGTAAATTTTTCACCCCTGTCCTTCATGGCGGCAACAGAAAGCATCAACTGGCGGGCAGCCTCGATCTCGGTTGCCATTTCGGCGGCCATCCAGCGAAGCCCCTGGAACTTTGATATAAGCTGGCCAAACTGCTCACGTTCCGTCGTATATTTTACCGCCGCGTCAAGAGCCGCCTGGGCGACACCGACGGACTGCGCCGCAATTCCGATTCGTCCGCAGTCCAAGGCCGTCATGGCAATTTTAAATCCATCCCCCTCGTTTCCGAGGAGATCCTTCTTGTGAACCCTGCAATTATCAAAAATAAGGTCGGTTGTATCGGAGGCGCGAAGTCCCATTTTGTCTTCAGTCTTGCCTACAATAAATCCGGGAGTCCCTCTTTTAACGAGGAAGGCGCTTATTCCCCTGTGCTTTTTGGAAGGGTCGGTATTTGCAGTGGCAATGGTAAGACCGGCGTTTTTACCGGTTGTTATAAACCGCTTGGTGCCGTTTAATATATAATAATCACTTTCTTTAACCGCCGATGTTTTCTGGCTCACAGGATCGGAGCCTGCTTGGGGTTCTGTTAGAGCAAAAGCGCCTATTATTTCTCCTGTTGCAAGGGGTCTTAAGTGCCGCTCTTTCTGGTCATCTGTTCCGTAACGGTATATGCTTTCACATACTATCGAGTTATGAACAGACATGACGACAGCGGTCGAAGCGCACGAATAAGCTATTTCAGAAAGCGCGAGGACATAGCTCACGGTATCGGTGCCGGCTCCTCCGTACTGAGGCGGAATCATCATGCCCATGAGCCCGAGCTCGGACATCTTTTCGAAGTTGTCGGACGGAAACTCCTTTGTCTCGTCCCTTTTCATGGCTGTGGCAGCCACAACCTTCCTTGAAAACTCCCGGACCATATCACGGATCATGATCTGCTCATCGGTTAGACAATATGACATGTTGTACTCCCTTTAAGAGACCTTTGCATAACACCCCTTTTTGCCCGATTACTGTGTCAGGCTCAAATTTAGGCACGAAGTGAAGCTTTCGCGCTATCCTCGAAATACTTACGTGTATTCCTGCGGTTAAAATTATCGCCTTCCTTGTACTTGGTCAAAATTGGGCGTTCTTCAAAGGTCTCAGTTTATAAATATTGGTTTCTTGTTTTTCTTTTAACCATGAACCAATATATTTTTACGAAGCCGCTCTTATGGTCCGTAGATAACTACGATAAGCTCCGCCTTTATTTCCCCGACATTTTTTAGTGTATGCGTAATCCCCGAATTGAAATGGAGTGAATCGCCTTCACTAAGAGTGTTGACATGATCGCCGACTACCACTTCCACTTTTCCCTGCAGGACATACACGAATTCTTCGCCTTCATGGTGATATCCGACTCCCTTGTGATCCTGCAGCGCTTCGACGGTTACCTTGAAGGCTTTTAGATGCTTGTTTTCCGCGCCCGGGGTAAGCGTGTCATATGCGTAGTCTTCAGTGCGTTTTGTATATGCTTTAACACGCCTTCTTAAAGTCGATTCCTGTTCCCTCAGAAAATACCCTGAGTCAATTTCGAGCGCTTTTGCAATCTGGAGCAGCGCACCGACAGGCGGAAACACTTTGCCGGCCTCGATCTTTTTAAGATAATCGGTCGAAAATCCGGTCTCATTTGCTATCCGTTCAAGAGAGACCTTCTTTTCTTCCCTTACCTTATGGATTTTTTTCCCCACCTGGTCAGTTGATTCTTCTTTCTTTTTTGCCATATAACCTCCTTAGTTTCCATCCGGAAATGGCCATTTTGTGCGATCTCTGTGTCAATCTGCGGAATTTCTTGTGCGACATACTATGCGTATGTCTCCGTGCAATTTCTTGATTTCCTTGAGCTTACCCAAAATTGCCTATTTCCGCACTGGGAACTTATATGTGTCCCGGATATGTTTCTGGATGGACACTCGTTATTTATACTCATAAAAACCGCGTCCCGTCTTTCTCCCCAGCCAGCCTGCTTCCACGTATTTGCTGAGAAGGGGGCAGGGTCTGTATTTTGAATCTTTGAAACCGTTATAAAGAGTTTCCATTATGGCAAGGCAGGTGTCGAGCCCGATAAGGTCCGCGAGGGCAAGGGGCCCCATCGGATGGTTCATTCCAAGCTTCATGACGGTATCGATATCTTCCTTTGCTCCGACTCCGTGATAGAGGCAATATACGGCTTCGTTGATCATGGGAAGAAGTATCCTGTTTGATATAAAACCGGGATAGTCATTTGCGGAGGCCGGGGTTTTTCCGAATTTTAACGCAAGCTCCCAGGTAAGTTTGAATGTTTCGTCGGAAGTGGCGATCCCGCGTATTATTTCAACAAGTTTCATTACGGGCACCGGATTCATGAAATGCATCCCTATCACCTTTCCGGGTCTCCTGGTCTGTGACGCGATTCGCCCTATCGGAATTGAGGATGTGTTTGTCGAAAGGATTACGTTTGCGGGGCATATCACATCCAGATCCTGGAATATTTTAAACTTCAGCGTTTCGTTTTCGGTGGCGGCCTCAACAACAAAATCGACGGCAGCCATATCTTTCAAGTCGGTGCTGGTCCTGATGCGCTTTAAAACGGCATCTTTCTCCTCCGACGTCATCTTTCCCTTTTCAACGCTCCGGGCAAGATTCTTTGTTATCGTATCAAGACCGCGCCGGACGAATTCATCTTTGATATCATTCATGACAACTTCAAGGCCGCTCATGGCCGCAACCTGAGCAATGCCATTTCCCATCTGACCCGCTCCGATAACACCGAATTTTTTTATATCCATTTGTTTCTCCTTAGGAGCCGTTACGAAATAATTGTTACATTCCTGACCATTTCGTTAGGCTCATTATGCCGGTTAAGGCATGTCAATGTTACAGTTATTTATAACAACGGCTTATCTTTTAATGTAACCGCCCAGCCACCGATTTACGCTGATCATCACTGATATTTTTTTTCTTTTATTGCCATAACCAAAGCGCGTTTTCTTTTTATTCTAAATCCTGACTCCTGAATGTTTATCTTTTAACAATCATTGCCACGGCCTCTCCGCCTCCGAGGCAGAGGGATGCAAGTCCTGTTTTTTTATCCTGTCTGATCATTTCGTATAGAAGCGTTACAAGAACACGGCAACCGCTCGCCCCGATAGGATGGCCGAGAGCCACGCTTCCGCCGTTTACATTCACGTTGGAAGCATTCAGGCCAAGTTCGCGCATAACCGCGACGGTTGAACCGCTGAATGCCTCGTTGATTTCATAAAGATCGATATCCTCCTTTGAAAGCCCCTCTTTCTTAAGACATTTGGGAATCGCCCAGATCGGGGCTACAAGCACATATTTCATGTCTATGGCATATGAAGCCTGCGCTCCGATCCGCGCCAGAATTTTGCATCCTGCAGCCTCAGCCTTCTCTTTCGACATCACCACCACAGCGGCAGCGCCGTCACTTATTATCGAAGCGTTCCCGGCGGTTCCGACACCATCTTTTTTAAAGGCGGGCTTCATCTTTGAAAGGATTTCATAGTTTGTCTCCTGCGGACATTCATCTTTGTCGAAAATGATCGTGCCTTTTTTGCCTGCGATCTCGACAGGAACAATCTGGTCGGCAAAACGACCTGAAGAAATGGAATCCATGGCACGCCTGTAGGATTCAGCGGCATACCTGTCCTGATCCTCGCGGCTAACCTTGTATTTTTCGGAGCAGAGCTCATTCGACATTCCCATATGGAAATCATTAACATTGTCCCAGAGGCCGTCGTGCATCATATGATCCTGCAGTTTTCCCGGTCCCATCCGGTATCCGAACCGTGCCTTTTCAAGAAAGTACGGAGCCATGCTCATGTTTTCCATGCCTCCCGCGACCACAACATCCGCATCCCCGGCCTGTATCGCATGCGAAGCAAGCATGACTGCTTTTAAGGCCGAACCGCAGACCTTGTTAATCGTTAAACATTCGGCTTCCCAGGGCATTTTTGCAAGCACCGCGGCCTGTTTGGCCGGATTCTGACCATATCCGCAGGGCAGAACCATCCCCATTATAACCTCATTAACAGCCTCTTTTTCAATTCCGGCTCTTTTTATGGCTTCCTCAATTACTATGGCGCCGAGCCTTGTTGCTCCGATGTTTCCGAGTGATCCGTTGAAACTCCCAAGAGGTGTCCTCACGGCGCTCACTATTACAGCTTCTTTCATATTAATTTTCTCCTTCAACGATATTCGATGTCCGATGTCCGATATTCGATATTTTCTTTATGTTTCTGTGCCTTTGCCCCTTGAACCCCCGACTCCTTGACTCCTTGAACCCTGCTTCAGTTTTACATATTCCTTCTGTATTTGCCGCCGACATCGTAAAGAGCCTGTGTGATCTGCCCGAGTGAGCAGAAGCGTACCGTATTCATCAGTTCCGCGAATATGTTTTCTCCGGACAGCGCGGTTTTCT
>RPRI01000197.1 GCA_003818505.1 Desulfobacteraceae bacterium
AATCCATTGATTTCATTGAGCTTGCCCAAAATTGCCGATTTACGAATTGGAAACACATATGTGTCCAAATATAGTTTCTGGATGGATAAAGAATAGTCTCACGGAATGACTGCAAATCATTGCGCAATCGGTTTATAAAACGGCAGTATAAGTTCAATAAAATGATGCAGTATCCTTGCAGTTACACCCCAGATAACTACATCCTCAAGCGGGTATAAAAGTTCCATCACATCCGGAATGCGCCCGTGGAATTTTGAGTCAACATGTATCTTTACAAGATTCTTCAAGGGTATCTCAAGCACTCTCGAAATTTCTGCCTGCTCAAATCTGACGGCGCCTCTTTTCCGCCATATGCCGGTAAAGACTCTGATATCCTTGCTGTTTATGGTCTGAAAATGCCCAAGCGAGCCTATCAGTTCAACATGCTCTCTCCTGATATTGACTTCTTCTTCGAGTTCTCGGTATGCGGCTTCCCGAGGACTTATATCTTCCTTGTCTATATGCCCTCCCGGGAAAGCAATCTGGTTTCGCCATGGATATCCTTCATTATCAGTTTTCTGAACCGCGAGAACGTTTAGCTCTCCGTCTTTGTCAAAGAGAAGCATGAATACGCATGTCTGATCATAACTCAACCCGGACGGAACACCGGGACGGCAGGCATTTATGATAACATTTTTAATAAACGAAAAATCCGTTGCCATTGAAATAACCGCTTTCTGATTTACGGTTCTTCTCCCGATTAATTGAAGAAAAGGATTCAGGCGGGTTTTTCACTCGAATCCTTGAACCATTGAACCCTCGAATCTTTATTTTAAAAGTTTTTTCCCTGAAGATATTTGATTATTTATGTAACTTTTAAAAGACATGCTTTTATAGCTGTCAGTATGAATATACTTCAGTATAACGTGGAGCATGCCCGGAGGAACATAGCCGGGAAGATTGCTTATTGATTCTCCTTTTTCCCCTATGAACCAGTTGCTGGGGAGCCCTCTGATATTATAGCTGGAAACAGCATTCTTTTCCCTGTCCGCATTCACCTTTACGGAAATAAAATTTTTATCGAGATACTCAATCACAGATACGTCCTTAAATGTTACCTTTTCCATATCCTCGCAATATCCGCACGAATTGGAATAAAAATATAGAAACACCTTTTTCTTATTCTTTTTCCCTGATTCCATTCCTTCGATATATGAGTGCCACTTTATATTATCAGAGGAAAAGGCATATTTAGACACCCACAAGGATGTACAAAAAAAAGCCAGAGTAACAAGGCTTGCTGATTTTATTATTTTCATTTTACTTGCTTTCTCCCCTGACCACAGGAATAATTAATGTCCATTTCGGAAATTGGTAATTTTGGGCAAGCTCAAGGAAATCAGGATATTGCGCTTAAGACATACGCATAGTATGTCGCACAAGAAATCCCGCTGATTGACACTTTAGATCGCACAAAAGGGCCATTTCCGGGTGGAAACTATGGCCTTTTTGTGACAAGCAACAGCCCGACAATAACCAGCAGTATCCCCGCGGCAGCATTAATATATTTCATTGCAAAAGCCGCTTTTTTAATAAATTTCACGAGAAAATTTATGAAAACCGATATCGTTATAAACGGAACGGCAAGCCCGGCCGAATATAATGCAAGAAGGAAAATACCTTCGTAAACTGACTCCCGGCTCCCGGCATATATCAGAATGGAGCCCAGCAACGGCCCGATGCACGGACTCCAACCCGCCCCGAAAGCCGTTCCGACTAGAAATGCTCCTATATAATTCAAAGGTTTGTTTCTAATCTGAACTCTCTTTTCAAATTCCAGACTCCTTATGCGTATTATGCCGGTTAAATGAATTCCGAGAATAATTACAATCAGCCCGCCGGCCACTCTTATTATTTCCCGGTATGCAAAAACAATCCCGCCGAGAAATGAAGCTGATGCACCCATAAGGATGAAAACCGCCGAAAAGCCCATAACATAAGAGGCGGTTGATAAAAACACTTTTTTTCTTATACGGGCTTCATATTCACCTGTCAGCTGATCCAGAGAAAACCCGGTAATGAATGTAAAATACCCGGGAATAAGCGGAAATATACAGGGGGAAAAAAAAGAGACTAGTCCTGCAATAAAGGCGGCCGAATATGATATTGTATCGGTAAACATGCTATTTACCGGCCTAGCTCTTTCGAGCGCCTTGCTGCTGCTGCTATAGCTTCAATTATCGTTTCCTTTACTCTCTTTTTTTCCAGCACTTTGAATGCTTCCTCTGTTGTCCCTCCGGGAGAAGTTACACGCCTGCGCAATAACTCCGGAGATTCACCTATCTCTTCAATCATCGCGGCAGATCCTTTCAAAGTTGTGACAGTAAGTATCGCGGCGTCATAAGGATCAAGCCCCAAATTTATGCCTCCCTGAATCATAGATTCGACAAGATAAAAAACATAGGCAGGTCCCGTACCTGAAAGCGCGGTTACGGCGTCAAGAGATTCCTCCTTAAATTCAATCACTTTTCCCATCGCTTCCATAATGGTTCTTGCGGTATTGATATCATCCGGTACAGCATTCCTGTTCGGTGACATCCCGGACATACCCGCAAGGACAAGGGCCGGCGTGTTCGGCATAATCCTTATAAGCGGAAGATTCCCGCTCTCCTCTCTTTCAAGAGGAGCATACAGGAAACTTTCAAGTTTTCCCAGGGCAACTCCTGCTGCTATGGAGATTATTATTTTTCTGCGTTCTATGCGGTATTCATTGTGGCTTGTAATCTGAGATAAAACATCGGGCATCTGCTGGGGTTTTACTGCAAGAATCACTATATCACACATTGAAAAAACCTTAAAATTATCGTCTGTAACCGAGATACCATATGTTTTTTTTAACAGGCTTAGCCTCTCTGAGTTCACATCGCTTGCATATATCATCGTCGAAGGAATGATTCCGGCACGTGTAACGGCGCCGATAAACGCTTCCGCCATGTTTCCGGCGCCGATAAAACCGGTTTTCCTGCTGAGCTTTGCCATTTTACCTCCAGATCTCTGCATCTATTGTCATCCGTTAAATTTGATGAACTCGTAAAAAGTAATTTGCTAACAGATTTCAACTTTTTACGATACCATCAAATTTGCGCATCTCAATGAATTTTAACGAAATCTCTTGACTATTCTTTGAAAATATAATTAGTTATACCAGAATTATTTAAATTGAGAAACAGAAATTATCTTTATATTACGCATGTTATATGAGAGGTTATATTCCTAATGTTCATTCTGGGAAATTTTCTGGATGCTTTAGCCACTGTAATTCATTATGTTTTGAATTTTTACATGTGGGTAATTATTGCGCGCGCTATTTTGTCATGGGTAAACCCGGATCCGTATAATCAAATAGTCAGGTTTATTCACAATATAACCGAACCTGTTCTGTATCCCATTCGCTCAAGAGTTCCATTTCTGGGAGGCATAGATGTTTCACCTATTATCGTTATTCTCGGGATAGTCTTTCTTGAAAAATTTCTGGTCGGCAGCCTTGCTAAGCTTGCATTCACACTTTCATGATTTTATTTTATCTGTTAAGGAGGATATATGAATATGACGCCTCTTGACATTATTCAGCGTAAATTTAAAATATGTTTCAGAGGATTCGATGTCAGAGAAGTCGACGGGTTCCTCGGAGATATTGCAGACTCCTTTCAATTACTGATAAATGAAAACGAGAAACTAAAAAACGAAACAGACAAGCTGAAACAGGATATAGAAGAACACCTTAACAGGGAAGAAACTTTCAAGCTGGCTCTTTTAAATTCCCAGAGTGTTATGGAGCAGATGCAAGATAATGCGCAGAAATCGGCTGAGGTAATTATTGCAGATGCTGAAGTAAAATCCGAAAAGATATTAAGCAGGGCAAACAGCAGGCTTTTTCAGTTACAGGAAGATATTTCAGAGCTCAAGCGCCAGCGTATTCAAATGGAAGTCCGTATTGCTTCCATAATCGAAGCTCACTCCAAGCTGCTGGAAATGGGCAGAGAGGAGCAGAAGGCAATGGACGAAGATGATTTAAAGATTAAATTGCTTGTGCACTCTGTTTAGTACGTTCTTATTTAATGAGGCCTTTTAACCGAAACAGCAAGCGCGTTTCCCGCCGCAATGTCCGTAGCGGCTGACTTGCGGTGAGCTGGGAGCTTCAAAAACTTACTGTTTTAAGGTTTCAGACAAGACGAAGATACTGATTCCTTTCACAATTCCCGGTCAAAGAAAGAGACCGGAAACCAATGCGGGCAGGAGTTTACCAATGGCAAAAATCGACGCTTTTTTCAAACTTATGAATGAGCAGGGCGCTTCGGACCTGCATCTTGTTGCAGGACAGCCTCCTGCGCTGAGAATAAGAGGTGACATTGAACGAATAAAATACAAGGTTCTTGATACTGATACATTAAGAAGCATGATCTATGAAATAGCTCCCGAAGATAAGGTAAAGAAATTTGAAGAGACAGGAGATATTGATTTCGGTTATGAAATACCAGGACTTGCGCGATATCGCGCAAATTTTTTCATGCAGAAATACGGTGTCGCTGCAGTTTTCAGGGAAATTCCAAGCACAGTTCTTACTGCAGAGCAGCTCGGACTTCCTCCTGTAATGTCGAAGCTTGCTCTCCTTCCAAGAGGTCTTGTTCTCATTACCGGGCCGACCGGCAGCGGAAAATCTACCACTCTTGCCGCAATTATCGACGTAGCAAACAAGCAGAGAAAAGATCATATTATAACTGTTGAAGACCCCATTGAATTCGTTCACCAGAGCCAGGGATGTATTGTAAACCACAGGGAAGTCGGAGTCCATACTAAAACCTTCAGCGCGGCCCTGCGCGGAGCTCTCCGTGAAGATCCGGATATCATTCTTGTGGGTGAAATGCGTGACCTTGAAACCATATCGCTTGCTATTGAAGCAGCTTCTACCGGCCACCTTGTTTTTGGCACCCTCCATACTTCAAGCGCGGCAAAAACCGTTGACCGTATTATCGAGGTTTTTCCTGCAAGTGAGCAGTCTCAGATCCGCTCAACTTTATCAGACGGAGTAAGGGCTATAATCGCACAGGTTCTTTTCAAAAGAATTGATAAAAAGGGGCGCTGCCCGGCTCTTGAAATCATGATCGGAACACCGGCCGTTCGCAATCTCATAAGGGAATCAAAAACTCACCAGTTAAGCTCCATGATTCAGACAGGCAAAAAATACGGCATGCAGCTTTTAGATGACGCAATAATGGATTTATACAACAAGGGATGGATTTCCTCCGATGAGGCATATACGAAGGCAAACGATAAAGCCAAGTTCAGGCCGCTTTTGAAGAATCCGCCTGCAGATTTTACAGACGCATAGGAACCGTTACGAAATAACCATTAAATTTATGATCATTTTGCTACGGATCCTTATGACGGTCACAGCATTTAAATGTTGGTAAGTTAGAAATTATTTCCTGCGGTTTTCTACCCCTCAAGGGGGTACTGAAAAGAGCAACAAGAAATAATTTGGTAAATTTACTTACACCCCTTAAGGGAGTACTGAAAAAGTCCCGTTTATCGGGTTATGGTTATTTTTAAACAACGGCTTGACAACAGCAGGGTGAAGCAATGAGAAAACAAGAAATAGATCATATTCTGACAAGGATGCTCGATGCTCACAAAGATGTCTCCGATCTTAACCTTACTGTCGGAAAACCGATGCAGGTTGAAAGCTCGGGACAACTTGTCAGCATCGAGATGAACCCTAAATTTGAATCTTTAACGCCTTTTCAGACTGAAATATTTGCATTAAACCTCGTAAACCAGGAACGCCGCCTGACTGAAACATTGTTAAGAGAGGGATCATGCGACCTGTCTTACAGTCTTCCGGGCAAAGCTCGTTTCAGGGTAAATGTATTTTCTCAGTCCGGAAGCTATTCGATAGTTTTAAGAAAACTCGAATCGAAAGTTCCGACCGTAACAGGTATGAATCTTCCTGAAATTTTTCATAAAATCTCCAAGGAAAAAAACGGCATCATTTTTGTTACAGGAGCGACCGGTTCGGGCAAATCAACCTCTCTTGCCGCCGTTTTAGATGAAATAAATGAATCCGAGTCTGTTCACGTCGTAACACTTGAAGATCCGGTTGAATACCAGCATCCCCATAAAAAATCGACATTCAACCAGCGTGAGCTAGGAATTGATTTCGACACATTTGCAAACGGATTGAGGGCTGCATTGAGGCAGGCCCCCAAGGTCATTCTCGTCGGTGAGATGCGAGACCGTGAAACGGTTGAAATAGGATTGAACGCCGCTGAAACAGGGCATCTGGTAGTTACGACTCTTCACACAGTTGATGCAGGCCAGACAATAAACCGCATACTCGGCATGTTCAACACCGAAGAAGAAAACCAGGTAAGAATACGTTTAGCCGATACCGTCCGCTGGATAGTTTGCCAGAGGCTGCTTCCCAAAGTGGGGGGCGGGCGTGTTGCTTCATTTGAAATTCTCAGAACAAGCTTGCGAGTCAAAGATATTATTTTAAACGGTGAATCCGAAGGAAAAACATATTACGATGTCATGCAGGCAGGAAAGGCCTTCGGAATGACTACGTTTGACGATTTTTTTGTAGACCTTTTCGGCAAAGGGCTCATCTCTGAGGAAACTGCGCTTTCCTACGCTTCACACAAAGGTATCGTCGGACGTGGAATCGATTCGGTCAAGAGTTCAAGAGGAGAAAAGACAACCGATATTGACAAGCTTGAAATAGACCGCGGTTATGGAAAAGAAGGGAAAGATGCAAAAAAGCGTTAGGGAAGTATGACGGGGGCTATGCAAAAATCTCGATATTACGGTTATTTCTGAACTACGGCTTAGGGAGGTAAGATTACAGCATTATGGAAATCACCTGCGATAAATGCAACAGCAAGTTCAGGGTCCCGGATGAAAAAATTCCGGCGGGACTGGAATCTATTCCGTGCCCGAAATGCAAAAACAGGATATCAATAAACAACCCGCAAAAAGCCGAGGAACAGGCTCCTAAAGAACAGGGACATCCGGCTGATCCTGCCATGAAAGCGGAATTTTCCTTCGATGAAGCTCTTCCCTCTGATTCGTACGATGCCTCGGATAAACCTTTTGATTTCGTCGAAGAAGAAGGCAAAACAGCCCTTGTCTGCGAATCCGACCCTGAATTTAAAAAACGAGTTCTTGAAGCCCTCCATCTCATGGAATACAACATTACTGAGGCCAAAAATGGAAGGGATGTTTTAAAAAAGATGCGCTATCATAATTATGACGTTATTGTGCTGAATGAGAAATTCGACAATCCCAATCCGGACGCAAACCCTGTCATGATGAATCTTGAACGAATGCAAATGTCTACACGCCGCAACATATTTGTGACGCTGCTAAGCGAAAGGTTCCGCACCATGGACAACATGACTGCTTTTCAAAAAAGCGTCAACATTATAATAAATACCAGGAACATAGAAGACTTCGGAAAAATATTCAGCCGAGGAGTTACCGATCACGAATATTTTTACAGGGTCTTCAGGGAATCGATGAAAAAGCTGGGCCGCGTCTGAACCTTAATATTATACATTTCCCCATCATTCCCGCATAAGCTGATTCGTGCTCTTCGTAGTGAATAAATGTTTTTTTTACGATACCATCAATTATGGCTGACGAAAACAAACAAAAATATACCTGCCTCGATTACAGACAGGAAATGACTCTCCTCGCACTTAGAATGCGTCTTTACGGAAATCTTGTTTCTGATGAAGAAAAACAGGATATTTTGAAAGTAATCAAAGAAATCGAATCTGCAATGCAGATGAATTAAAAGTTGATGGACTTTTAAAACCCGGTTTTCGACTTTTATGAAGTTATTAAAAAGCTGGAGGGAATACAGATGAAACCGGCTACAGCAATCACGGAAATACTTTTAATGCTCATTTCCGCGGGACACCTGTTGCGGCTGATATTTCAAATAGAAATATCAGCAAACGGCATTCCGGTTCCCATGTGGCCGAGCATAACCGGCTGCGTTATCCCGTTCGTGCTTACAATACTTCTTTGACGGGAAAACGGATCTTAAAACCGCTGAACCTTCAAACTCTATCTATCAATCGGGAGAAAAAGCACATCACTCAGGAAACGGAGTTAACTGATGAAAAATAATGTGGGTGACACCGATAAAACAATAAGACTGGGGCTGGCCGTTATTATCATTTTCCTTTATCTGACAAAAATGATCCCCGGTGTTGTTGGTCTTATTCTAATGGCAATAGCATTGATCTTCGCAGTTACCAGCCTAATTGGTTTCTGCCCGCTGTATACTCTCTTGAAAATTTCAACAAGCAAAGTTAAATAATACGCTGCAGTTTGACTTATGGGAATTGCGTCCGACATTGCCATTATCATAGTTGCCGCCCTGCTTGGAGGCTTGATTGCCCAGCGTCTGAAGCAACCGCTTATTCTGGGTTATATTCTGGCGGGTGTAATGGTCGGTCCGCATACCGGCGGCATAACCGTTACGGAAATCCACAACATTGAACTGCTGGCCGAGATCGGGGTAGCTCTCCTGCTTTTTGCCCTCGGCCTTGAATTTTCATTCAAAGATCTCCAGCCGGTGCGAAATATAGCTCTAATCGGCACACCAGTTCAAATGCTCCTTACCGTCGCCTACGGGTTTGCTGTCGGACAATGGCTCGGATTCGGGAAGACTGAGTCGATCTGGATCGGGGCTTTGATTTCCGTTTCCAGCACGATGGTCATTTTAAAAACAATGATGAACCGTGGTCTGATGGGAACTCTTTCCAGCCGGGTCATGATCGGCATGCTGATCGTTCAGGATCTCGCCGTAATCCCGCTTATGATTATTCTTCCCCAGTTAAGCAACCCGGAAGCAGGATTGTCTCTTCTGGGCTGGGCGGCGTTTAAAGCTGCCTGCTTTCTTGCCGCGATGGTTTTTCTGGGAATAAGAATTATTCCACGCATGAT
>RPRI01000198.1 GCA_003818505.1 Desulfobacteraceae bacterium
AGCGCGATACAGCAGGCCGATTTCATCCCTGCGATGAATTTCGCCAATCGTCCCGGGAGACTGTGAATTTGCAATAAGGCCGGCATATTCACTTAGCTTTCGTATCGGACCAAGCATATGATAGGAAATCATCCAGGTCAGCATTAAGGCGCTTGCAATGCACAGCAGCACCGTCAGATAGATGATGCGTTTCAAATTGGCGGCGCTTTGAAATGCCTCCTCGCGGTCCTGCTCAACAACGACATACCAGTCTGTACCGCCAATTTTCAGGGAAACACCCAGAACTTCTACGCCGCGATAATCGTGATAGGATTTTTTGCGGTCCCGCTTTTCAAATATCTTCCGGAAACTATCTGACTGCGAGATGTTTTGAGATAAAATCCGGTGGGGTTCTTTGTGGGCCAGGAATCGGCCATCCTTGTCCACCAGATAGCACTCACCTGTTTCCCCCAGAGATACATTCAAAATAAAAATAATTATTTTATTCGTTCCTACTCTTCCGTAAACAGTTCCCGCAAATTGACCGTCATCGCCAACAATCGGGGCCGCGATCAAAAATGAGGACTCCATTTCATCGGACGCATAGGTAATATCTGATATAAATAGTTCCTGCCGGACAACATACCTTTTACTGCCGGTGTTGTCATTAATCCGCGGCCCTTCACGGCTATTGGATATTATTTTCCCATCAGCGGATACCACGGTCAATTCTTTATAAACACCGTATTTTTTACGCACCAGATCCAGGTAGGGCGTAACCATTTCAGCATTCATCGTTTTCAGGAGGGTAGTGCCCGCCGCTACCTTAAGATCTGCTTTGCGCTCTTCAAGCCAGCGCTCCAGAATGGCCACCTTGTCCACCGCCACATTATCAAGCTGGCGAATGACCATGCTGGCAATCAGTTCTTCGGTAAATATTAACGAAAACCGTCCGATAATAAGGAGGGGGCCCAGGGCAAGAACAAGAAAAATCAGCATCACCTTGGTCTGAAGGCTCAAGGTCCATGTTTTACTTGCCTGGGAACTTTTATCTGGCAACTTAACCCTCAAAGGGTAATCCCACCTTTTTTATGTTTTCCCGGGCCGAAATGATAAAAATATGCTTTTCACATCTTGGTCTATCGCATTAATTAGTTTGTATGTCAAGTTTAGACGGGAGGCAGAAGCGCCCAACAGGCATCACACCGCATGAAGGTTAACTCCCATTTTGGCGAACAACAGATCAAGATCCTCCATGGCCTTTCCCTGATGCTCTTTAACCGCCTCCTGGAATCTGTACCAGTGCGTCTTTTCTTTTTCTGTATCCTCTTTCCAGTAAAGCTTGTCGCGCAGCATGGTGAACATGGAAAGCAATCCGCTGGCAGAATCCTTTAAGCCCAGCACTTTTATATCGATTGCCTCTTTAAACCAGTCGGATTCATCAAAATCACCCAGCCACGGCGCCAGATTTCTGTAGCGGTTAAGGCGGTCTTCACGATAATAGATCTGGCTTCCGGAAAATGAAGCACCCATGGCCTGGAGCAATTGACCTGATACCGTCTTCCATGATGCGTTCATCTTTTTGCCGCTTTGCTTATTATAATCCTGATATTTCCCATAAATTTCTTTTGCAGCAGCAAGGAAACGGTCGGTATTGTCAATTTGATCATTAACAAGGCGCGTGTCTTCCCACCGGTGGGCCGGCCAGTCAGGATGATGCTCAGCATTGGCATGCCCGATGTCGGGTTTAACATCCATCGAGATGTCGTTAAAGAAATCATACCATCCCACGAAATTCTGATGGGCCCATGTGTCTGCATAAGCGTGTGTTGCAATCCCGATGCGGTAGAGCCGTGTATCTTCAGAAGACTTGAAGGCAAGGTCTAACAACTTATCGGCGATTTCATTGCCGGGCGTGGTATTCAATAAATGCATCTTCCCGTCACACCGGGAGGCGCTTTTACACATCGGCTCACCCGGCACAAAATGAAATACCGGGTATATCCGCATCAGTTTTTGTTTTGGCTTCAGGATGTTCATCGTCTGGGAAATATAGTTCTGATAAACATCACCATTTGACCGGTCTTCGATGGTCAGGCATACGTCGTTCTCATCCACGTATTCCGACGCCGTTGCAATGGTCTTGGCTTCATCCTCACTGAACCCCGCAGCTTTTGCGATTATTCCAGTCATGTAATAATGAAATTCTGTGTCCATTTCCAGCTCCTCCCTGATGATGCTTTTATCCAATATCAGCTTAAACTCATTCCAGTTCGTTCTGCACCAGCCATGAAGCTTGGTCTTGTCCTGAAACTCATAGTGTAGCTCTGCTGCTTAAGAGCTTATAAAGCGCCTGCGGCAATTACTAGACGAGATTGCTCTGTTACACACAAAGCACCCAGCTACCTTCTCTTTTCCGCAAGTTCCACGTTTTTCAGGTCTTTGACCTTTGCCATGTAGGTCAGTATCGAGTTCCATAAGCCCGATCCTCCACTTGCCAGAAGACCGAGGCCAAGAATATGCCAATGCTCTGTTGGCTTAGCGATTTCGGACGGAATGTAGTCACTGGCCATGAAAGCTGTGAAAACGCCAGAGAGTACTGCAAGGATTTGGAGACATGAGCGCCTGACGCCTTCCTTCTTTGGCTCGTCTGGTATGGGTTGATCGAGAAATGAGAAGAAGCCCTTGATTATTTCAACAAGTCGCTCAGACGCGACACTAAGAGCGAGAATTAACGTAACAATTGCCGTAAGCTTTGTAGCATCCATATATATTCTCCCCTCATAAAACGTTTACTGTAATTCTGACAATACTGCCAGTGCGTTTAGATGGCGACTCCTTTCGTATGCCCAAAGAACAGCTTGAGTGATGCGATTATATCAAAGTGGAATAAATATCCTTCCCAAACCTATTGTTATATTACTTTTTGTTTCAGGAAGTATAATTGTACAAAAGATGCCCTGTTAAAGACTTATTTTTCTGATAAAACGATATATAATGGAGCTGCATCTATATCAACAAGTGCCTTGTGTGGCTCGGTGCGACAGTCATTTACTATCATGCTGTCTTTCTCTTTAATTACCACATTTTTACGACCAGCTTGTCTAAAAGCCTCAGCCGTTACGTCTGCATTCGTTTTATTTTTAAAAAAATCAATGGCAAGATAACTCATTTCTAATTCCTCCCGATCTATTTTATGTTACGTGATAATGCGTCAACATTGTTAATGTATTTATCTTTTAATGCGGCTCTGAGTTCGTTTATATCCTTGCCGGGAAGCTGTTTGAAAAAATCATTATCTCCCAATCCTGTATCTTTTAAAAGTGCTGAAAGGCGATCTTTGTCAACTTTTCCATCTTTTTGAACATATGCGATAATCCGGCTGGTTTTATTGTCCCAACTCGCCATTAATTCGGCCGCCTTCATTTTTATCTCTTCGCTTACACCCCCGTCTGGCTGAACACTAACAAGTCGTGATCCTCCTGCTTCAGCCAGTTTACGGGCCGCTAATCCTGTTGCAAAAAACTGGGCCAAACCTCCTTCTGTTGATACTTTAGCACCTTGTGTCTCAATGCCCATGGTCGAGCCACCGGAAAAAGTAGCGCCAAAGCTAGCAAGAACCGAATAAGTATCCTGATCCGCAGTCCCTTGTTGGCCCTTGAAAAGAAGTGCTGTATTATTCATGGGTGTTCCGTTATTATCACTATTTGCTAAAAGTGGCATCCAAACAGCCTCTTGGCGTTTATACCCAATGGTTAAGTTTGGATTGCCAGTAGGATCAGCCTCAATATCTATTGCAAATTTTGTATTAGTTCCAAAAATCAAAGTGTTAGTATGATGTGGGGTTCTACATCCTGATATGATGATTACAACTGAAAGAACTAATGCTGATATTATTCTATTGTAATACATAAGCCCTCCTTTGCTATTGGCAATAGTATTTCCTCTATCATTTTAAACTGCTCTCTATTCATGACTCTAATAACAATTCTGCAATCCAGCGGAATTGTTTCAAGCCGTTCATGAAAATATCCTACCCCTAAGCCATTCATAATTCGAATTCCATAAGCTTCGATTTCCGCCACTTTAAAATCATCATTTGGACTTAACGTGGGCGGCTCTATAAACTTAATATATCCGAAATAAGAGGATGAAGAACTATCATCCTTAAATTTATAGGTAGTAGTTGCACACCCCGGCATAGACAAAATAGATAGAAATATAATAAACATGAGGACAATTGCTTCGCATATAGTATTAAGTTGAATATGTTTATTCTCTATTTCCATTTCATATCTTCCCAAATAATCGTGATACGGTTGAGCCTCTCCCCCTCCACGCACGCCATTGGAAATCCTTATGAGGCAAACCTTGGTGGTTCAGTTAAAATGATCTTTTGATTTTCAGCATGAAAACTCCCAGCGAAATGCCTTAGCTGGAAGAGCAACCGCCAGACGGTTCAAGCTTTTGACATCATTATGGCCAGGGAGCTATTGGACAGTTAGGATATCATAATCGAGTTAGAGCAAGAGAGTAGTAAAGAGATGCCGGATCTGATGGAGTTTGGTATTGTTGTTCTGATGTTGGCCATTCTATCGCCCCTGAAATTTGAATTACATCCATGTAAATCTCAAACAGGTCGCTTAAATATCTTGATGGGACTGTCGTAATGCGGACTAAAAATCACATTGCGTATGACTTGTCAATGATTTTTCTATGATTAACATGAAACGCAGTTCCGGATAAAGGCGTATTTTAAATAACCTCTTCCGGCTGTTTTTCTTTTCGGTAACATTTGGCATGGCCCACGTATATCATTATACATTCAGGATATATACTATAAATATAAAGGGCGTGGCCGATATCCCTCATGCAAATGAATTGAAATTGATATCTGAACCTAAGCAGCGAGCTCATTCCTCGCTGCTTGCGGCGGGAAGCTTCAAATATAAATAGTTTCCATCCGGAAATGACTCTTTTGAGCGATCTCTGTGTCAATCCGCGGGATTTCTTGTGCGACATACTATGCGTATATCTTAAGCGCAATCCCTTGATTTCCTTGAGCTTGCCCAAAATTGTCTATTTCCGAATTGGAAACTTAACTGTGTCCGAGCTTGGTTTCCGGATGGACACTAAATATCTGACATATTGATATCCCCGATATTCCTTATTTGACACAAATTATGGTTAATACATTTTTCCTATAATCCTGTTATTTTCTACTTCTCTCTTTTATGGTTTTCTTGCTGTTGCTTTGAGAGCTTTGGTTTAGCCGTTTTTTGGAATTGTGATTGGGACTTATGCGGTTGCACCTCTCGATACGATTGTTTTGACCGCGTTTGGGGTTGCATGCCTTGGACACCCCAATTTAGCTGCTTCTCCCAATGCCTATTATTTTCCCAGTCCCTCCAGTTCCGTTGAACATGTTGGTGAGGTATTCGCTGATGGTTCCATTGATGTCCTTTCCAACGATGCTCCCTATATTCATTTCTCCAGCCTTGAGGTATCCACGGATAAAAAGATGGAACGTTTCGATAGTGGTCCCAACCTGAATTATAATTCCGCGAGCGATACCAACGTCCTTCCCACGGACGCCACCACCAACCATTGTAGAAAAAGATGTCCACATCTACTTCAGGGACGACGTAGACATTCGTCTCAGGCAGCACTATCAACTCGGGTGGTGCTGCGAATACGATGGGCGGCGGCAGAGGCAGGCCAATACTAACGTTTACATCAACCCCTGCCATCGTTGGAATAGGAAATACAAGTACCAACACCAAAAGTAATGTTCCTAAAAATAACTTTTTCATTTTGCTTCCTCCTATACACACTAAGGTTTTGTCTCTACTTGACCTTTTCTGCTTCTCACAAACATTAGCACGACGCCATTCACAGGCCAGGTCATCCCTTACTTCTGAAGTCTCTTCTCGACCTGTAAATAAACGAAAGTTCTCATTATTTAAACTTGCCTTCGAGAGGCCTTTTGCTGCGTTTCGCCTTCAGACACTCTCTCGTAATCATGCCACTGCCCTTCTTTTGATCTTCGGCTCTACGAATACCTGATCCAGGAGTTTCCCGCCCGCTGGCGATTGCCGAACCTGAAACACATAACCAAGATCAGCGACGGTTATCGCAGCCATCCACTGAATTGAATAGAAACGATTTGACTATGCGAAAAGGCTTTCAGTCTCATGCACTGAAAGTTGTTCATTATCGGCGCCATCATCAATCAGTTTTGCCAAGTCGAAATTCTCAATAATCTCGTCCACACGTTCAAACTCCTCTACACGGCGCAACATGCTCAGGGAATGCCCTTCATAAGGCGTTGATTCCATACGGCTGGTCTGCTGTTAAGATGTTCCCGCCAGATTTGCCAGTTTTTTTTGAGATAATCCGCATTTCTTTCTTAAAGCAGCGATTTGCACGGCAACATCCCAGTCATCACCCGCCTTTTAAAACGTGCGGCAAAATCCGAATCTTCCAACTGATCTTCTATATATGCGGTAAAATTTATATAAAGGGACGGCTTTCCTTTCACTTGAGCAGAAAGAGCGAAAGCATTTCCTGGTACTTGCTGCGGGGTTAGCGAGCAAATTTAAAACATACTATAATTTGCTGCCGTCGAATCCGCCTCAGGCTCTCCGGTGCCTGCAGCAGGTAACTTCAATGCTGATACAATCAACAACTAATTTGGAGATATCATGATCTGACTGTATTATAGAATTACAAAAAACCAGCGATCAAGACATTTATGCCGAACACCGTATTTATCTTTACCCTTTCATTTGCCAAGCGAAACGATAGATTGTGTTTCTTACCGCATATAACATAATTCTTGACAGCTATATTGTCGGGTATTAATAACAGACGGCCTTTAATCATACGGATCATCGTTCGTTTACGTTGACAGGGTTTCTTGGTTTCCGGATGTAACCTATTTAGCTTGTTAATAAAAATGTCCCCTGATAGAGTCCATATAACATGTATAGAGGTAGCATATGCGCAGAATTTACGAATTACTCAGCGGCAAAGTATTGGAAAACCTTTATGGGCAAGGACAGATAACAGTCTTTATACGTCCCGAAGAGGCAGAACGAAGATACTTGATAGATGAGATGAAGATAGATGAGCATACCCTCTACTCCGCCCTCGACCCGGATGAGCTTGCGCGTCTGGAGATAGAATCCAATCATGCGGCAATAATATTAAAATGCCCCAGGGCAACCACCCAGGATATAGTCAATCAGTTTGAAATCTGTTCCATCGGTATGTTTTTATTCAAGGATCAGCTCATAATAGTGACGGATCACGATATTCCTGTATTCGACGGCGGCAAGTATTTTCTTAAATGCCAATCGTTAAATGATGTTGCAATCAGGAGCATATATAAAACCATATCCCTTTTCTTAACTCAGCTCCGTTCGATTAACCGGCAGGCCTCCGATATCGAATCGAAGCTTCATGGAGCAATCGAGAACGAACAGCTTATGCGTCTGTTCGAACTTGAAAAGGTTCTTGTTTACTACGTAAATGCGATTCACTCAAACTCGATAATGCTTGATAAGGTTCGAAACAACACCGTAAAATTGGGATTTACTGTTGAACAGTGTGAGCTTATGGAAGATGTGTCAGTTGAAAACTCCCAGTGTGCAAAGCAGGCCGAAATATATTCAAGCATTCTTGCCGGACTCATGGATGCCCGTGTTTCCATTATAAGCAATAACCTGAACATAATCATGAAGACACTGACACTTATCACTTTAGGCATCATGGTTCCGACTTTTGTTGTAAGTGCTTTCTCAATGAATGTTAAACTTCCATTTGGTCTTAATGAAAGCCCCGTTTCATTCTGGATTATCACAGCCCTTGCATTCGCCTCTGTTTTTGTTCTCATTATACTTCAGAAAAAAAAGAAATGGTGATTACAGACGGGCAGCGCAATGTCTTTTCATAGCATCTGATCAGGTACCGGGTCGGTTCAAATCCCTAAAATATTTGAAACAGCGCTTTTGATATCGGGATACCTGAAAGAAAAGCCGTGTTTTAAAAGCTCTTCGGGCATGACCCTCTGGCTTGACAGAAGGGACGACCCGAACTCCCCTAAAATAATTCTGATCAAAAAGGCAGGAGCCGGCATCAATGAAGGCCTGTGAAGAATCGAGGCTATTGCTTTTACAAGATCCATATTACGTGCCGATCCCGGAGCGGTGAAGTTTAACGGGCCGCTTACAGATTTATTGTCAAAAACAAACAACATGGCTGAGATAAGATCTTCAATGTGAATCCAGGGGAACCATTGCTTACCGTTTCCGACGGGCCCGCCGGCAAAAAAGCGGATTGCGGGTATCATTTTCCCCAATGCTCCGCCGCCTTTTCCGAGAACAACACCGAACCTCGCGGCAACGACCCTTACTCCTTTCTCATTGGCTTTAAATGCCTCCTCTTCCCAATCCCTGCAAACAACTGAAAGAAAATCACTCCCCGGCGGCTCGCTCTCCGTAAGAATATCATCCCCCCTGTTTCCGTAGTAGCCTGCGGCAGAAGTACTGCAAAGAACAATCTCTCTGCCTGAAGGCAGTGCTTCCACCAGGTTCCGGGTGGTGAGAATCCTGCTTTCGTAAATGGATTTTTTGTATTTTTCATCCCAGCGTTTGAATATGCTTCTTCCGGCAAGATTGACGACCGCATCAATATCTTTAAGTTCCTGCTGCCAGGGGCCCTTTTTTGTCGTATCGGCTGAAATGTACTTTAAATTCGGATGCCTTAACCCGCCGTTAACCGGGCTCATGCCCGATGCAACAACCAAATGCCCTTTTTGCAGCAAAGAATCCGAAAGACGTGATCCAATAAAACCGGTGCCGCCGGTCATGAAAATCTTCATTATTCACATCCTCCCCCGCCGGGTACTACGGACAGTTACATACAGTATTCGTAAAAAGTTAAAATTCTGACGGCAAAGTAAAAAGCTCATTATGCAAGGCGCGCGAATCTTGAGGAATGAAGC
>RPRI01000199.1 GCA_003818505.1 Desulfobacteraceae bacterium
CCTGTCAGAACTTCAAAGAGATATAGGGGAGATTGAGAGGATGCTGAAAGCTCTGATAAAATCATTAGAAAACAAACACTTGAACACTTGAACCCTTGAATCCTCGAACCCTTGAACCCTTTCTCCCAACTAATTGGGAGAAGAGCCATTTTTAATTTGCTCGCTAACCCCGCTGCAAGCAGCGAGGAACGCGCTCGCTGGGTTCAAGGTATCGAGAGTTCAGGGGTCGAGCGCCATGAAGTGACGAATGAAATAATGCGGAAAAAGAGAGACGCTTGATCCATTGACTCTCTGGACCCCTTTTTATCAAAAGATTTTTAACTGTTGATATAATAATTTTTAGGCCTCTTTCGTAATTCGGTGACAAAATATTGATCGGTTGTGACAAAATGAATGAACCCCTTATTAATGATGCCGACAAATTAATTTCAAATGACAGCAAGTCATCAGGTGGCTTACCAAACAGGCAGTCAAAAGAGATTGAGGAGCCTTTTGTTGAGAAAAACCATATATTCTGCACTGTTCCCATATTCCACCATATGTTGCGGATCGAGCGGAAGAGAACTGAACGATCAAGAACGCCTTTTCTCCTTTTGCTTATCGACATCTCAAAACTTCAAAGTGAAAAGCGGAACAGTCAGTTTCTTGATAAAATGAAGGGAGTTCTCATCTACTGCTCAAGAGAAACCGATATCAGCGGATGGTATGAAGAGAATAATGTCATGGGGTCCATACTGACGGAAATGGCTTCTGTCAATGAAGGTTCGATAGAGTCTATATTGGGCAATCTGCAAAACAGGATCAGTAATGCTCTTGATGCGGAATTGGTAAAAAAAATCAAAGTATCATTTCATGTATTTCCAGAGCAAAACGGAAACGCCGGAACCAAAAATGGGCTTTTTAATGAAACCCTCTATCCTGATCTTTCGAATCCCGGCGCCTCCAGACAGGCAATATCGCCGACAAAAAAACTTATGGATATATTAGGGAGTTTATTCGCCCTTGTGTGTCTTTCTCCCATTTTATTGATTATTGCCGCAGCAATCAAATATACTTCGGACGGCCCTGTTTTTTTCAGGCAGGAAAGAATGGGATTAAACGGCGAGACATTCACATTCCTTAAATTCAGATCAATGTACACCGACTGTGATTCCGACCGTCACAGGGAATACATTAAAAAGTATATCGGAGAGGGAAAAGATGATAAGGATGCGCCGGGTGTTTATAAAATATCCAATGATCCGCGGGTGACACCCCTTGGCCGGTTCCTGAGGAAGACAAGTCTCGATGAACTTCCGCAGTTCATAAATGTTCTGAAAGGCGATATGTCGCTCGTAGGACCCCGCCCTCCTATTCCCTATGAAATTGAACTTTATGATATATGGCACAGGCGGAGGCTGCTTTCCGTCAAGCCCGGGATTACCGGGCTGTGGCAGGTCACCGGAAGAAGCAGCACCACCTTCGATGAAATGGTGCGACTTGACCTCAGGTACATCAATGAATGGTCATTGTTGCTCGATATCAAGCTTCTCCTGAAGACCCCCCGGGTAATTCTGACAGGCAAGGGGGGATATTAAAGACGAAGGGATCGAGAATTCGAGGGTTCGAGTGAGAAGGGGAAAAGAAGAGAGTTCAAGGTGGCGGGTGAAGGAAGAAATGCTTTTCACCGGAACCCTTGACCCCTTGATTCCTCGGACCCTTTTTTAAAAGGAGTTAACATGATTCGTTTAGGAATAATCGGATACGGGTACTGGGGCCCCAATCTTGCTAGAAACTTCAACATTGCAGAAGGTTCCAAAGTCGGCTGCATATGTGATATGAATCAGAAATCCCTCAAAAAAGTCCTTAAGACATATCCGGACATGAAGGTTACCTCCGACAGCGCGGAATTGATAAAGGATCCCGATATTGATGCCGTGGCGATTGCCACTCCGGTCTTTACTCATCACGGACTTGCGAAGATGGCTCTGGAAGAGGGCAAAAGCGTGCTTGTTGAAAAGCCCTTCACATATACCAGCGCCGAGGCCGAAGAGCTTATCGAACTGGCCGAGAAAAAGAATCTTAAGATCATGGTGGATCACACCTTCCTTTATACCGGCGCGGTAAAGAGAATAAAACAGTTTGTTGACGACAAGGTTCTGGGCGATATTTACTATTATGATTCCGTCAGGGTAAATCTGGGCCTCTTCCAGCACGACGTCAATGTAGTGTGGGATCTTGCGCCTCATGACTTATCCGTCATGGAATATATACTGGGCGGCAAACCGGAGGCTGTCATAGCGACCGGGGCGGAGCACTTTAACCGGGGGCTGGAGGATTTGGCCTATCTTACATTCTACTATAAGGATAATGTTATCGCGCATATCAATGTAAACTGGCTTTCTCCCATCAAGGTGAGAACGACGATGATCGGGGGCCAGAAAAAGATGCTTGTCTGGAATGATCTGGAACCGGACGAAAAAATAAAGATCTACGATAAAGGCGTTCAGGTAAAGACAAAAGAAGGACAATACAATCTTCTGGTATCCTATCGATCCGGGGATATGTGGGCGCCCAGAATTGAACAGACCGAGGCGCTTAAACTTCTGGCCGACAGTTTTAACGACTACATAAATAACGGCAGAGAAGTCATAAATAACGGCGCAGCAGGCCTGAGAGTGGTGAGGATGCTTGAAGCGTCCTCCGAGTCTCTGAAAAATAACGGGAAAATGGTGTACCTGTGAACCATCTCTGCATAGCCGATGATGTTAAGCTTGGAAATAACGTTAAACTCTCAAAATTTATCAACCTCTACGGATGTTCCATCGGCGATAACACAAAGATCGGCGCATTTGTTGAAATACAGAAAAATGCCTTTGTCGGTAACAATTGCAAGATATCCAGCCACACTTTCATCTGCGAAGGTGTAACCATTGAAGATAACGTTTTTATCGGCCACAGCGTTACCTTTATCAATGACAAGAAGCCCCGTGCAACCACATCGGACGGCAGTTTACAGACAGAGGCCGACTGGACCGTTGAGCCGACCCTTGTAAAAAAGGGAGCTTCGGTCGGTTCGGGCTGCACCATTCTTTCTAATATTATTATAGGTGAAAACGCCATCCTTGGCGCGGGCAGCGTCATCACTAAAGATGTGCCCCCCGGCGCCGTCGTTGCGGGAAATCCGGCTAAAAGGATAGGGGATAGAAACGAAAAACTGTTTTGAGTGTTGTGTGTTGAGTTATGAAATAAAAGGGAAAGTGACGAGGAAAGAAATAAAAAAGTTTAGACAGGATTAACAGGATGTACAGGATTGTTATATGCTTGTCAGTAGCCGTACAGTAAAGGCCAGGCTCTTTTTCGGGTCGCCCGTTCCGACCAGGAAAAAAACCAAACCTTCGCGTCCTTTGCGCCTTTGCGGTTCAAACTGTTTTAAACCGGAAAACAATTATCATGTTGATTATGTAAATCCCGTCAGATAAGTTTTTACCCGTTACTCGTTTCTTGTCGCTATTCACTATTATTTGATTGAATCTCTGTTACAAAAGAAATAAAGGAACGAACAATGCTTCCTCAATCCTCGCCCATAGACCCTAACTCCTATCCCCTATACCCATGCCCCTAAATATCCAGATCCTGAACCCCGTAAATTATGATAATTGGGATGAACTGATCAGAAGAATCCCCGGATCTTCATTTTTCCATACAGTTGCGTGGATAAGAGTATTATCCGAATCATACGGTTATACACCGGCCTGTTTTGTGTCAGACAAAAATAATAATGTGGTTGTAATACCAGTAATGGATGTAAAAAGCGCTGTAACCGGGCGCAGGGGCGTATCTTTGCCGTTTACCGATTATTGCGAACCGATTATTGCAGGGAGTATAAAGTTTCAGGATATACTTGACGATATTATTCAATATGGTAAAAGAGTTAACTGGAAATATATAGAATTTAGAGGCGGAGACAAGTTTTTACCGGAAGCGCTTTCTTCTTCCCGGTTTCTTGGTCATAACCTTGATATCTCACGGAAAATTAATGCGATTTACGACGATTTTAAGGATACTTTCAAAAGGAATATCAAAAAAGCATGCACAAATGGTGTGATTGTTCAGTTTTTATATACAGAGGAAGCGGTCAGGGAGTTTTACAGGCTGAACTGCATCACGAGAAAAAGGCATGGTCTGCCTCCCCAGCCGTACCGTTTTTTCCGGAAAGTCTATGAACACATCATATCAAAAGGTCATGGAGTTGTGGCGCTCGCCTCTCATGACGACAGATTTATTGCCGGCGCCGTTTTCTTCCATTTCGGGGAGAAGGCTCTTTATAAGTACGGCGCGTCGGATATAAAGTATCAGAACCTGAGGCCGAATAATCTGGTTATGTGGGAGGCTGTCAGGTGGCACAGTGAAAGGGGCTTTAAGAGCCTTTCTCTCGGCAGGACGGAAATTGAAAATCAGGGGTTGAGGCAGTTCAAGCTTGCCCTTGGGGCGGAAGAATACTCCATCAAGTATTACAGGTATGATCTGAAAAGCGGTTCATTTGTTAGGGAACCCGAAAAGGTAAGCGCCTTTCAGAACAAGATGCTGAATAAACTGCCTGTTTTTGTATTAAAAATAATAGGGAAAGTTTATTACAGGCATGCCGGGTAATAGACTGCCGTACATCGAATATCGGACATCGAACAGCGTATATCTAATTAGAGATTGGTCTTTAGTTTCTGGTTACTGATAACTGATCCCCGGTTACTGAAAATCCTCAATGTAATTGAGAGAGCGGAGCTGTATCCTAAACCGAGACCTTTGTTTTAAGAATCGGGCTGTCTGACAGATATCGCCATTTGCATATTCAGCAGAGCGGAAAGATTGTATTTTTCAGAGTTCAATATGAGACAAAAATAGGCGACGATTGGTACCCTGTTGTCCGATATGATACCGCACATGGATTCGCACATAGAGATCTGCTAAATATGCATGGTAATATTAGGAAAACGCCTTTGTTTAATCAAAATTATAACGACGCTCTTTCGTTTGCGGAAAGTGATTTGAAAACCAATTGGCTTTTCTACAAACATGCTTTTACGGAGGGATCTGAAGATGAATAAAGAATATAAATTAATTGAGAAGAATTTTGAATTAAGCGCTGAATTCAGCCGCTATTTATTTGAGCATCCTGAACTGAGCAGCAGGATACCATCGGATTCGGAATTAGTCCTTGTGCCGGAATTTGATATGGAATTGAGAGAGTTCAATTTATCATTGGGAAAGAGAATTGAATCTGAAGGAGACAAGGTAACATATATTGTCATCAAGAATATTCATCCCAAGAGCTATTCGCGATTAACTGATGTGGAGCTGAAAATGGTTACAAAATGTTGATTATGCTCTTAAACCCTATATTTTATACCCTATCTTTTCCGGAGGCAGAATAATGCAGATTCCTTTTGTTGATTTAAAAAGCCAGTATGAAAGCATCAAAGAAGAAATTGACGGCGCCATTGCCGCAGTCCTTTCACAAACCGCATTTGTCGGCGGAGCCCACCTCAAAAACTTTGAAGAGGCCTTCGCAACATTCTGCGGTGTGAAGCACTGTATCGGCGTCGGCAACGGCACTGACGCCCTCTTTATAGCCCTCAAAACCCTCGGGATAGGTCAGGGTGATGAGGTCATAACCGTGGCAAACAGTTTCATCGCCACCTCGGAAGCCATCACCGCGACAGGGGCAAAGGTCGCCTTCGTGGATATCGATCCGAAAACATATAACATCGACACCGGGAAGCTCGAAGATTACTTAAAGAAGCACCTCTCCCCTAAACTAAAGGCCATTATCCCGGTTCATCTCTATGGTCAGCCCGCCGATATGGATCCCGTTCTGGCCATTGCCAAAAAGTATAACCTTAAGATCATTGAAGATTGTGCACAGGCACATGGCGCTATCTATAAGGGCAGGAAAATCGGATCAATAGGAGATATGGCCTGCTTCAGCTTCTACCCGGGAAAGAACCTCGGGGCATACGGAGACGGGGGCGCCATTGTCACCAACCACGACGAATCGGCCATGAAAGCAAGGATGTTTGCCAACCATGGCCGTATCGGGAAATATGACCATGAGATCGAAGGGGTCAACAGCCGTCTCGACGGGTTGCAGGCAGCCATCCTGCTGGCCAAGCTGAAGCACCTCCCGGCATGGACGGAAAGAAGAAGAGAAAACGCATATCTCTACAACAAATACCTTGCGGGCACAGGCCTGATTACCCCTGTTGAGATTGCTGATGTTAAGGCGGTTTATCATCTTTATGTTGTACGGGTTAAGAAGGAATCACGTGAAAAGCTCCAGTCCCATCTTAATTCAAAAGGTGTTTCAACCGGCATCCATTATCCGATTGCCCTCCCGAACCTTCTTGCATACAAATATCTCGGCCATTCGGAAAAAGATTTCCCTGAAGCGACCAAAGCCTCTCAGGAAATCGTCTCTCTTCCCATGTTCCCGGAGCTGACGGAAAGCCAAATAAAATATATCGCTGAACAAATAAAAACATTTTCTTTTTAGACAGGATAAACAGGATTGACAGGATTGTTCGCGTCCTTTGCCTGCCCCGTAGCTACGGCAGATGCTACTGGGGCGCCTTAGTGGTTCAAATTGTTTTTTTAACCTTGTGCACGCTCAGCACGAACGTCCCCCAAGTCGCCGGGGCGCCTTGCTTCGCGTCCTTTGCCTGCCCCGTGGCTCCGGCAGATGGTTCTGGGGCGCCTTGCGGCGGGGAGCTTCAATCTCTTGAGATTTGGTACGTGTTATGTCATTCTTTGCTATAAAATTCGCAAAAATTATTAAATGGTGAAATATGAATGTAGCAGATAAAATATGTGAAAAGGCTAGGAATCTTCCGGAGCCGTTAGCAAAAGAAGTACTCGAGTTTATCGAGCGGATTTATTCAGTGCAGGATATAGGTGTTGAGGAACTGAAAAAGGCTCAGGTGTCGGTAATGAAACAGATTTGGGAAAATAAAGAGGACAATGTTTGGAATGAGCTATAGCCCTGGCGACCTGATAGGTATTCCTTTCCCCTATTCGGATCTAAAAACAGAAAAAAAGCGGCCCGTCCTGGTCTTAACCCACCAGGATCGGCATGGAGACTTTATATGCGCTGCTGTGACTTCAGTGATCACGCCCGAATTCGCGGTAGCTATTGACAATGCCTCAATGAGCACAGGGGATTTGCCTCGCCAGAGCTGGATTCGCTGCGACAAACTCTTTACCCTAAGTGGATCGATAGTAGTAAGGCATTACGGTAGTCTTAACAGCACAGCCTTCAATATGGTCAGAGAAAAGATCTGCGGTTATCTTGGTTGCAAATAAAACCGGCAGCTCTTGTTTGTTCCCTTCGCGTCCTTTGCCTGCCCCGTAGCGAGACCTTTGAAGAACGTCCAATTTTGGCCAAGTTCAAGGAAGGCGATAATTTCAACCACAAGAATACATTTAGTATTTCTTCGAGGATAGCGCTTTAGCTTAACTTCGTGCCGAAATTTGAGCCTGACGCAGTAATCGGGCAAAAGGGGGAGTTATGCAAAGGTCACTCGGCACCCGTCGCCCGTCACGAGTCAAATAAATTTGAGGAGAAATTAGACATGAAATACAAAGTAAATCTTAAGAAGACCGAAGAAGGTTACTCCATTTGGGTTCCAGGCTTACCCGGCTGTTGGTCCCAAGGAAAATCTGAAGATGATGCACTGGAAAATATCAAAGATGCCATCGAGGCTTATTTGGAGGTTGTAGATAGACTTACCGTTGATAATGAAGCCCGGTACGTGGAAATTGCCAATGCCTAAGCTGTCTGGAATAAATCATCAGCGGGCGGTGAAGGCTTTTGAAAAACAAGGATTCTGGATTGCAAGGCAGGGGAAACATATCGCGATGACCGATGGCGAAAGAATTATCACCATACCCAGGGCAGATCCAGTCGATGAATATACCATGGGTGGGATTATCAAAGATGCAGGTCTGAGCATTGATGAATTTAAAAGGCTGCTGTGATGATAAGTCCAAAAGCAAGTACTGTTACATTTACAAACTCCAGCGTGCCGGAGACCACTTTGAACCTTTTACCCGTCACTTGTTACTATTCACTGCGCTTATGAGTGGATGCAGTTGATCCGTCAAATCCTGTAAATCCTGTCAAATAAAACAGTTTTTCGTTTCTGATCGTTGATTCATGAAAATTGATGAAAGAACATTTGAATTCGCATTACTTATCATAGAGCTATATAAGTATTTAATCGTAAAAAACGAATACATAATATCAAAACAAGTACTTAGATCGGGTACATCAATTGGAGCAAACATACAGGAAGCACAAGCTGCTCAGAGCAAGAAGGATTTTATTTCTAAGATGACGATTTCATCTAAAGAAGCGAGAGAAACGGATTACTGGTTGAGACTGCTTGATAAATCAGGGTATTTAGCCGGGTTTGATAAAAAAGAACTCCTGTTTTCAGAAAACTTGGCCATAGTTAACATCTTAACAAAAATTGTTAAGACCTCAAATAAAAAGAACATCGATTGATCGGCTGTTTGTTTCGGCTTTCATAACCCAAAACTCAACACACAACAATCAACACAGTTTTTCATTTCTACTATGCTACTAAATAAAACTTACTACGCATTCAAATTTCTTATTCCCAGGTCGCTGCAGCTTAGAATACGCAGGCATATTATTAACAGAAAGCAGCAGCAGTATAAAGATGTCTGGCCTGTCGATAAAAACGCCGGAAAACCGCCTGCAGGATGGACGGGGTGGCCGGACGGGAAAAAATTCGCGCTTGTCCTGACACATGATGTTGAAACGGCGGAGGGCTTGGATAGATGCCGGAAACTGGCGGAGATCGAAGAACGTTATGGTTTCC
>RPRI01000200.1 GCA_003818505.1 Desulfobacteraceae bacterium
AGATTTTTGGGAAACAGATTTTTAAAGAACTTAAGCGTTAAAAATCACAAGCCTTTGAGGGCGTCAGCCCAAACCTTCTTGTGATTTAGCAAAGTGATTTAAAAATCCCCAAAAAGCTCATTAGTAAGTTAGAAATTATTTCCGGACGGAAATAATTTCGTAAACTTACTTATCCCTTTTATCGGGGCTAAGAGAGCATATTCAGACTTCCAACGAGTTCGTCGAATATAGATTGCCGCTAAGCGGCATAAAATTGCTTTTTACGAAGGTATTGATATCAGGTTACGGAGAATAAAATTATGGATGAGATCTCATTTTCAGATATTGCCATAGTTTCATGCGGCACAATGAGTCTTGAGTTGAATTATTTGAAAGAGGAAGGTTTTCTTAATAACACTCAAATTCTTTTTACAACCCCTGGCCTCCATCAGGATATCCCTGAACTTGAACTACAATTAATCCGTCAAATAAATAAAGCCAAAGAAAAATGCAAAAAAGTTATCATCGTATACGGCGGCAAGTTCTGTTATGTGAATGTAGAACAACCCACGCGCCTTATGAAGACAATTATCGATGAGCAGGGTTCCGGCATAGCTAAAATCAAGGCAACCCATTGCATGGATATGCTTGCAAGCCAGACCGAACGGGATCAGATTGCAAAAGAAGTTGCCGGAGGTGAACCTGTTTGGTGGATGACTCCCGGCTGGGTTAAATTCCGAAAAGATGTTTTTAAAGGATGGGATAAGAGCCTAGCAAATGAAAATTTTCCGCGGCACACCGGAGGCGCAGTGGTTCTGGATGGCATCGGATATATGGATAAATTCATGGCTGAAAATCCGGAAGAGTTTCTCGAATATTGTGACTGGATGGGAATTCCAATGGTGCCGTACACGATATCCCTTGATAGATTTAAATCGCTTCTCGCCGAACAGGCAGTTATTCTCCGGAATAAGGATGTGTAAGTTATCATTTTAAATAACTGTTTTTATAGATTTATATTTTTAAATAAGGATAAACGGAATGCCGATTCATGAATATGAGTGTGATAAATGCAGATATCGCTTTGAAAAATTGGTTCTTGCGGGAAATGATATACCCGCTGAATGCCCTGAATGCGGATCAAAAAAATTAAAAAAACTTATAAGCGGTGCCTCTATCATCGGTGAAGGGTCAGGTAGCGCGTGCAGTTCAATCTCCCCGAGAAGTTTTTCCTGAGCCGGATAATTTGCAACGGTCTGTTGCAGCATATTAAATGTGACATCCTTTATCGACTTTCACAACACCAGATTAAAGGGTTTTAGGAGTATAAATTAATCTCTTTACAATCGCAATTCCGATAACCGGTTCACTTTCACCTGTCAAGCAGGGCAGGAGTCAAAGATGGCAATCTTCAGTAAAATATGCGGTCCTAAAAAACATTGTGATGTAGATGCCCTGGAGAATACGATACAATTGGCTGTTGAAATCGCACGGGAAGATCGGGAAGGTCGGAAAATCGGCACAATTTTTGTTGTTTCTGATGAAAAAGAGGTTTTAAAAAGGTCGCACCCTCTGATACTCGACCCCCTTCATGGTCATCCGGAAAACAAAAAAAGAATCTGCGATCCGGACATGCGTGAAACCGTAAAAGAACTGGCGCAGTTAGACGGAGCTTTTATTGTAAGCGGAAATGGAATAGTAATTTCTGCAACACGCTATATCAACGCATCGGCGGATCGTCTAAATCTTCCTTTAGGACTCGGCAGCAGGCATGTTGCGGCCGCTTCAATTACCCGTGAAACCGATGCGGTAGCAGTGGTAGTTTCTGAAAGTTCCGTTGTACGCATTTTTAACGAAGGTAAACTGGTTGCTGAGATAATACCTGAAATCTGGCTGTTTGGTGATAAAAGCTTTAAAATTTCGGGTCCTACGGAAGAAAATACGGTGGCTGATTTACGAATCGTCTCCATAAAGAAACCGGATTAACAGATTTTCTGAAACAAACCGACCATGCCCTTCCGCAATATTACCGGGAATCTATAAAGCCGCTCTTCTTATTTGTGAAGTGAAGCTCCCTGCCCACAGGGCGGGGTTTACCGGCAAGGTATTTTTATTTTAAATTGTGCCCCTTGCCCCCTCTCCAGATTACCAACTAATCCGGAGATGATCATTATATTGATAATCACACCTTAGTTCTTCAACCACAAAAAAAATTCCATCAATGTTAGAAATTAAACTTGACGTTACTTTGCGTTACTATTCTGATTTAAAGTAACGTTTTTTTTGAATAAACTATCAAAAACATTAAACCGAGATTCTTTCACCGTATTTAATCATGTAAATATATATAATATTTCAAAGCTTTTATACATTTTTTGATTTTCCATGAGCATTTTCTGAGCGTTGGTATGGATATTGAAATATTAATAATCAAACAAGGAAAATCAAAAATTGAAGCTCCCCGCCGCAAGCAGCGGGGAATGCGCTCGCGTTTCGGTTCAAACAGGATTTAATATTTATCAACCAATAAACAGAAAAGGAGAAAATCATGAAAGCAAAAAACTGCTGCAAAACAATGGAAATGGAACTGACCGGATGGAAAGCTATCATCTATGACATTACCAGGAAAATGGAGAAACTGTCCGGCGGTGAGAGGATGAAAATAGTACCCAATATTGAAGATCTCCATATGCTGATCGAAGAAATGGATGAAAGAATCGAATATATCAGGGATAACTGCAAACCTGAAACCGGCATGGAGGATATCCAGGCCGAACGGGCAAAGTTTAATTCGAGCCTTTCGTCACTTAGAATGGGCGCTGAGGAAGCAATGCGGGGATTAGGTGGCGGCAACTTCGGCGGTTAGAAGCCGTATGAAATAACCATTACATTTTTTACCATTTCATCACGGAGCCTTATGCCGGTCACGATATTCATATGTTACGGTTATTTTAAACTACGGCTTAATTGAAGGCATGCGACAAAAGTGGGGGGGTGATTTCATTTTGTTTAAGATGGAATCCACCCCTGCTTTTATTGATTAAAAATATGGAGAATAAAAATGTCAGAACTTGGTTTGTCATTACAAAAGAACTTTGATAAAATGATTGAAAGCGGATTATGCCTTGTAGATTTTAACGCCCCCTGGTGCGGCCCATGCCGTTTACAAGAGCCTGTTATCAATGAACTGGAACAACGGTATAAGGGAAAGGCGAACGTGGTGAAGATAAACATCGATGAAAACAGCAATGTTGCCATGAAGCTGGGAATACAAAGCATTCCAACCATTATACTTTTCAAGAACGGTAAAGAAGTAAGCCGCTTAGTGGGATTGCAGACAGCCGCAACTCTTAACAGGGTGCTGAAAGAAAATATTGATGAATAGTGTCAATCCGCAAACAAATTACAGACACCAATGCATTTTACAGTTCATAAATCGGCAATTTTGGGTAAGCTCAAGGAAATCAAGGGATTGCGCTTAAGACGTACATATGGTACGTCGCACAAGTAATCCCGCAGATTGAAACAGAGATCGCACAAAAGGGCCATTTCCGGATGGGAACTAAATAGTAAACGGGACATTTGGGTGATATAACCGGCAGAAGGAGCCGTAACGAAAAAGTCATAAAAAGTGCGGACTGTTTCGTTACGGCTCCTTTTATAAAAAACAGGAGAACTTTAATTTGGGAAAGTGCGTCAATCATCCTGATCGTGAAACAAGTTATTTATGCATGAAACACAACACATATCTATGTGAAGAATGCCTGAAATGCAGGGACCCTAACATCTACTGCAAGTTCCGCTCATCATGTCCTATCTGGTTTTTAAGCAAGCGGAAAGAAGGACTGGACACCGAAGAGAAAGTTAAAAAAGCGGATACCTGTGATGAACATAAAGTCGTTTTCATGCCTGACGGCAAGGAGGTCGTGGTAACCGGCAGTATGACTCTTCTGGATGCAGCCCTGCGTGCAGGTGTTCACCTGAATGCCTCGTGCGGAGGGAAAGGTTCATGCGGCAAATGCAAGCTGATAGTCGAATCAGGGCGTGTTGAGAGCCGTCCGGATGTATTGCTGACCGAAAAAGAGAAAAAAGAAAACTATGTGCTGGCCTGCATGAGTGAAATTTCCGGTGATGTTAAGGTTCGTATTCCCGAAGAAGCGCTCGAGAAAAAACTTAAAGTCGCTGGAATGGGAAATGATGTTACAAGGCAACTCAAAGAACTTGTAAAAAACATACAGCCCATCCTCATGGAAATACCTCTTGAACTTGAACCTCCGAGCCTTGTAGATTCGGTAAGTGATCTTGACCGGCTTAACCGCGGACTGAAAAAGGAAGGACTTGATATCTCAAGGCTGAATATCGGTATAGGCGTAATGCGTGAGCTTGCCTCGGCCATGCGCGATGAAAACTGGAAAATTACCGCATCGGTTATACAGAAAAAATGCTCCAGCGAGATTCTGCGCATAACTCCCGGAAATGAAAAGCTCCGGTCATTGGGGATTGCAGTCGATGTCGGAACAACATCTGTTGTAGTTTATCTTGTTGATATGGAGGACGGCGCTGTAATTGCTGCAACATCAGGGCACAACCGGCAGGCTGCCTGCGGTGATGATGTAATAAACCGAATCATCTGCTCGGAAAAAGACGGTGTCGCAAAATTAAGCCAGATGGTCCTGATGACCATCAACAATCTTATAAGCGAGGCGTTGGACAGCGCAGGCGCCGATTATCGCCGCATTAAAAATGTCGTAATCTCGGGGAACACCACGATGACCCATTTGCTGCTCAAGATCGAACCGAAACATATTCGCCGTGAGCCATATATTCCTTCAGTTTCGGAATTCCCGATTCTGAAAGCAGGAGAAATAGGAATCATGGCCGATCCAATAGCAGCAGTCTTCATTATGCCCGGTCCGGCAAGTTACGTCGGCGGAGATATTGTTTCAGGGCTGGTTTATACCGGACTTCACAGGGAAGATCCGCTTACTCTTTTCATTGATGTAGGAACAAACGGCGAAATTGTACTCGGCAACAAGGAATGGCTGATGACTGCATCGTGTTCAGCCGGGCCGGCTTTTGAAGGAGGCGGCATCCGGTGGGGAATGAGGGCGGAGGAAGGAGCCATAGAGAAGGTATCCATCGATACCGGAACGCTTACACCCAGCTTCACAACCGTCGGGAATCTCCCTCCGCGCGGAATCTGCGGTTCAGGAATGATAGATCTTATCGCTGAAATGCTCTTTACCGGAATTATTGATGCCGGGGGAAAGATCAGGTTGGAGCATTCCCACCCCAGGATACAAAAAGATGGAGATGACCTGGCTTATATCGTGGTACCGGCCGCGGAAACAGCCATGGAAAAGGATATTATCTTCAGTGAGACAGATATTCACAGCCTGGTTCTCAGCAAAGGGGCCGTGTACGCCGGCTTTACGGTGCTGCTCAATCAGGCAGGACTTGATTTTTCAATGGTGGATCGTGTCTGGATAGCCGGCGGATTCGGGCGGTATCTTAATGTTGAAAGGGCCATTATGATTGGGCTCCTGCCGGATATCGCCAGAGATAAATTCAAATACATCGGCAACAGTTCTGTTGCAGGAGCATATCTGGCTTTACTTTCCGAAGATCATCGCAAAGAAGCGCGTGATATCTGTAACGGCATGACATACATTGACTTTTCAAGCAACAACCGGTTTATGGAGGAATTTACATCAGCGCTTTTCCTTCCGCATACCGACATTAATTCATTTCCCAGCGTAAAAAAGCTTATGCCTTCAGGGCAGGATGATAAGCGGATGTGAAGCTCTCCGCCCACAGGGCGGGGTTTGCGGGGCACCTTCCGGTCAAGGGAGGTAGCTGGTGACGTCAGAGAGATGTGAACCTTTAAAAAATTTCGAAAGTAAAAGAAATTGAGGAGAAAATAGCCGATCTTAAAGGCAGATGGCCGGCACATTCTGTGCCGCCGTCAATGTGGCGGCAAATGGAGGATCTTGAATCGGAGCTGGAAGAGGTAAGAAATACATAAATGACTTTAATGTAAAGTCAAAAGTTTAACGTAAAGGAAGAGTAATGACAAAAGCGAAAAGAGATAAAACAGCATTTAGTTTTAATGAAATTACCAGAAATTTCAGTCCTGCATGGTTCGCCGCTGTGATGGGTACGGCGGTAGTGCCGCTGGCAGTATCATTCAGCAGTCAGGCTTATAAGCCGGTGGTGGCAACATTGTTTTTCATCCTCTCGGCAATCCTTTTTGTGTTGATATTGGTTCCATGGACACTAAAATTTTTCAGATTCCCGGAAAGTATCAAAAAAGACCTTAATCATCCAATTGCCGGCAGCTTTTTTCCTACCATGCCTATATCTTTAATTATTATTTCACTTGATCTGATGAAGTATCCTGAGCTTTTTTTTACAAGGGACACATCCTTCCAGATCGCATTTTACCTTTGGCTTATCGGCAGTATTGGCATTTACATGATGGGTTTTATCATACTCATCCACATTTTTCGTCATAAAGAGATAACCCTTAGCCACGCCAATTTCGGGTGGTATATTCCTCCTGTCTCCAAACTGATTATTCCGGTCGCAGGATTTGAGCTTGCCGGGATTTTTCCGCAAAGCATGGAGCTGACTTTCGGACTTTCAATGATAAGTCTGGGGGTCGGTTTCTTTTTATTCCTCTTTGTCGGCGCCATAGTATATCATCGTTATATTTACCACGAACTGCCCATGAGCCGGTTCGCAGCCACTTTTTTCATCGGGATTGCTCCGACGGCAATAATCGCGGTTATTTTCTTCAAGATGATCAATTTGTTTGGACAGGTTCAAATACTGGGTGTTGATCCCCATGTTTTTATCCCCATTGCTAAACTGGCAATAATGGCAAGCTGGGGTTTTTCCATATGGTGGTTTTTCATGTCATTGATTGTGGTCGGCTACTACATGCGAAAAATGGAACTTCCCTATGCGCTTTCGTGGTGGGCCTTTACTTTTCCTACAGGCGCTTTATGTATCGCGTCCGGAGTTGCATGGAAAGTAAGTAATTTTACATCGGTCAGCTTTGTCTACGATTTTGGTGTGTTTTTTCTCCTGGCTGTCTGGTTGCTTGTTTTTGTCCGGACGTTGAGAGGGGTTGTTTCGGGTGAAATTTTTGTTCCAACACATTAAAAAAGAGGATTGAAGCTCCCCGCAGCAAGCTGAGAGAAATGCATTTGCTGATGCGGTTCAAAAATCTAAATGCTTTAATAAACAGGCAGCAAATTTATTTCTATATACCTTTGAAACAATTGCAAAACTCGATAAAAGGTGTCACCCCCGCTCTCGCGGGGATCCAGTAATTTTTGAAAAGACAGGAGCTGCTGTCAAATCAAGCGGATTTCCGCATTGACTCTTCTACGGTAATGCCCGACGCTTCAAGGATTCCCGGCACGACATCAACCCATCCCAGCGGCATTACGTGAACTCCCTGCACCATTGATTTTATCTGATTCAGGAAAAGACCCGTCATTTCTATAGCCTTTTTCTTTCTATCGGCCTTCTCCACACCGCTGATTTCATCAATCCAGGATTGTGGAACATGAATACCTGAAACGCTGGTGTTAATATATTTGGCCATCTGGGGAGATTTCAGCACTACTACACCTGCCTGTATGGGGCACCCGAACCTGGAGGCCTTTTCCATAAACCGTTCGAAAATTTTAACATCATATACGGCCTGAGTCTGAAAAAACTGGGCGCCTGCATCGATCTTTTTCTTCATTTTCATCAGTTGCAGTTCAAGAGGTTCAAAATTGGGATTAACAACCGCACCGAGAGCCATATCGGGGGGGTTTTCGATTGAATTGCCGGCTATATCCACGCCGTTTCTAAGGCCGGTCGCCATCTTGATCAACTGGACCGAATCCAGGTCAAATACCGGTTTCGCTTCCTTATGATCGCCGAGATTAATATGGTCGCCGGTCAGGAGCAGAACATTATCAATACCCAGGGAATATGCTGTCAGAAGATCACTTTGCAGTGCGATCCTGTTGCGGTCCCTGCATGTAACCTGATAGATCGGTTCAACTCCCCGTGCTTTCAGATTAACGCTTGCGGCCAGCGATCCCAAACGCATGACAGCCGACTGATTATCCGTCACATTAACGGCATGAACATGATCCTGCAGGAATATGGCTTCTCTTGCACAGCTGGGATCAATTGCCTTATCCCGTGAAACAGCCCCTTTGATGGGGCCGACTTCACTTGTGATGACAAAGACTCCCTGATCGTAAAGATCGGTTATTTTCATGAATATATCTCCTGTTTTTTAAATATGTTAATCAAAAGAATTCCTCGAAGCTCTGCTTCGGGGTAAGAATCCAGAAGGGGGATTAAAATATCTTCAAATAAAATTCTGACTTCTGACTACTGTATTCTGTATTCCAGATACCTTGCAGCTCTGCTGCGGGGTAGTTCATTCTCTATGGTTTCGTACGGCAAAGTAGAAAGCTCATTATGCAAGGCGCGCAAATTTTGGGGAATGAAGCGTACTTTTTGGTACGCTGCAATGACGAAAAATTAAGCGCAACACAGCAGAATGACTTTTTACGAAGCTGATAACAGGTTTCAGTCCTGATTGCTTATAGTTGTCTTTCCGGCCTGTGAACAAAAGGTGGCCTGATGGAGGCCGACTTTCAACGTCCTGGGCCGGCTCCATTTGGCAAAATTCTTAGGTTTCTGATAGGGATCCAGAAGTTCGAGCCGGCCCAGTTTTTTTAATCTCTCATAAATCAGGATCCAGCCGCAGGGTCTTTCCTTG
>RPRI01000201.1 GCA_003818505.1 Desulfobacteraceae bacterium
AGCCAAAGATCGGGATGGTAGAAAAGCCTCTTTTCCTTTACTGACAGTCAGCGCAGTCATTCTGGAACTTCCGGCGCATCAATCATCTGTTTACTCTGTCGAGGAAATCGGGAAAAAAATGGCAGACAAGAAAAAATCCGTAAAAAAAACAGCTTGGAAAAAATAAGTGCTGTTCGGTTGAACGGAACGAATGAACTGATCATTATTTCAAATGAATCGTTGAATGGTGAATATTCATCTGGGCATTTACACCAGGTGCAACCGAAAATTGACTTGAGTGAATTCAACTCGCCTATATCAACGCAAGGTGATTCTTTAAGTCCGCTTTGTGGCACAGAAGCCGTTCTTGATGAAGGACCTGGCGGCCACAATCCGGGCAAGGTTGGATCTGTGAAAGCAATGATTGACATCTCGCATAACATCGCTCCCCGACCGTGTCTGTCTGATGATGCCTATCAATACCTTACCATATTTGGAATGACATAAAAAAGCAAATCTGTTTAAAATTTCCCGTGGCGGACAATCTCCCCATCCGTCACATATATGACTTCTTCGGCAATATTGGTCGCATGATCGCCTATGCGTTCAATATGCCGTGAAATCAAAAACATATTAATCAAAATGCCTGCGTCTTCAGGTCTTTCAATTATCGACAGTTTAAGCTGTTCATATGCATTCCGTACAAAAACATCAACCTCATCATCCATGCAACACACTTTATAAGCCATATCCGTATCAAGCCGGACCATTGCATCAAGGCTCATCCTGAGCATTGTACTCGCTTTTTCGGCCATCAGCGCATAATCAAAAATGAACCTGCAATCTTTATTTTTTGAAATGGTTTTGATGCGATAGGCGATATTTACGGTTTCATCCGCTATTCTTTCAAGATCATTATTGATCTTAATCACACTAACAAGGAACCTGAGATCCACGGCAACCGGTTGATGCAGAGCCAGCACCTTCAAGCACTCTTCTTCAATATCGACTTCCATTTCGTCTATTTCATAGTCCATATTGACAATATGCTCTGCAACGGCGGCATCCCTGTTTTCAATGCTTTTTATTGCCAGCCTTACCCTGTCTTCCACAATAGCGCCAAGGCTTAGGATGCTTTTTTTGATCTTTTCAAGTTCTCTCTGAAAATGTTTTACCATATTCACCTCTTAGGAGCCGCTATGAAAGAATCATTGTTTTTTTGACCATTTCGTTACGGCTCCTTTGTTTTTAAACGACGGCTTATCAGCCGAAGCGGCCGGTTATATAATCTTCTGTCTGTTTGAGACGGGGACGTGTAAACAAAGTATCTGTTTCGTCCAGCTCAATCAACTTTCCCATGTAAAAAAAAGCAGTCATATCAGATACTCTTGCTGCCTGCTGCATATTGTGAGTTACGATAATGATCGTATAATTTTCCTTCAGCTCGCCTATAAGATCTTCAATTTTCTGAGTGGCGATAGGATCAAGCGCAGATGCTGGTTCATCCATGAGCAGGATTTCAGGCTCAACGGCAAGGGCTCTGGCGATGCACATCCTCTGCTGCTGGCCACCCGAAAGTCCCAGTGCCGATTCATGTATACGGTCCCTGATTTCATCCCACAGAGCGGCCTTTTTAAGACTCTCTTCAACACGGCTTTCAATAAACGCTTTGTCCTTTACCCCATTAACTCTCAGTCCATAGGCGACATTATCAAAAATGTTTTTTGGAAATGGATTGGGTTTTTGAAAAACCATTCCGACACGCCGCCGCAACATGACTACGTCAACCGAAGGGTTGTTTATGTCGATATCTTCGAGTATTATTTCTCCTTCAACCCTGCTTATGGGTATAAGGTCGTTCATTCTGTTCAGACAGCGTATAAAAGTGCTTTTCCCGCAGCCGGAAGGTCCTATAAGCGCCGTAACCTGAGATTTATTAATATCCAAAGATATATCATAAAGCGCCTGAGCCGCTCCGTAGTAAAAATTCAGATGCCTGATGCTCATCTTGTAGTTGTCGGTCATTATCATCCTCGTTATTTCATTTTTTTCCGAAGCCTTGATCTCCAGACGATTGCGGCAAGATTCATGCTCAGTACAAGGGCAATAAGCACAAGCGATGTGCCGTACTGGAGCGGACGGGTAGCTTCAATATTTGTACCGGCTGTTGCCAGAACATATACATGATAAGGCAGAGCCATTACCTGATCAAACAGTGACGAAGGAAGATGCGGTGTATAGTAAACCGCTGCCGTAAACATGATCGGCGCCGTTTCTCCGGCCGCGCGGCTCAAACCGAGAATTGCGCCGGTCAGGATTCCGGGAAGCGCCGCAGGGAGCACAACCCTGTAGATTGTCTGCCACCTGGTTGCGCCCAGCGCAAGAGATGCTTCCCGGTATGTATCGGGAACTGCTTTAAGAGCTTCTTCGGTGGAACCGATTATTACCGGAAGAGTCAGGGCAGCCAAAGTCAATACACCGGCAAGAATGCTTTCGCCCATCTTAAGCCATATAACAAAAAAAGCGAGTCCGAATAAGCCGAAAACAACCGATGGTACTCCTGCCAGGTTGTTTATTCCAAGCCGGATCAACCGCAGCAGTTTTCCCGGGCGGGCATATTCATTAAGGTAAACCGCCGAGGCAACACCGATTGGCAAAGCCACAACAATTGCTCCGATACCTAAGCAGAGCGTTCCTATTATGCAGGGCAGAATGCCGCCTTTTGTCATGGAGTCAAGCGGAGGCTGGGTCAGAAATTCCCAGGTTATGGCTTTCCATCCTTTCAGCATGATAAAAGCGACCACCAGAAACAATGCAACGCAGTTGATAAAAGCCGCTATTCTGAAAAACATGAAAAGAATACGCTGAATACGCTTTCTGCGAACAAGAATCTTCTCAAAGGAGAGCTCAAAAATCTTTTTTTCTTCCATTAAAGCGATGCCTCCCCGGTCTGGCGGTATTTATGGGCAACGTGATCGGCTATGATATTAAACATCAATGTGAACAGGAACAGTACTATCCCGGTCGCAAAAAGTGCGTAATAATGATCGCCGCGAAATGGGGCTTCGGCCATTTCCGCTGCGATACTGGCAGGCATGGGCCGGACCGGATCAAACAGAGATGCTGGAATCATGGCTGCGCCCCCTGCAACCATCAGCACTACCATTGTTTCTCCAATGGCTCTTGACATGCCGAGGATGATTGCAGTGCTGATACCGGAAATCGAAGCCGGAAGAATGACCCTGATAAGTGTTTCCCAGTGAGTTGCTCCAAGAGCCAGAGAACCCTCTTTAAGCGCAACAGGTACGCTGTATATCGCATCCTCGGAAAGGCTGCATATAGTGGGAACGGACATAAATGAAAGCATTAACGCAGCGTTAAAGAGGTTGAGGCCTGTTGGAATTCCAAAGGTTTCCTGAAGAAACGGCGCAACCACGACCATTCCGAAAAAACCTATAACAACTGACGGAAGGGCGGCAAGAAGTTCCACCACCGGCTTGATCAATTCAGCCATTCGTTTATGAGCAAGTTCCGCCAGATATATGGCGGTCATAACGCCCAGCGGGATGGAAATGACTGCGGAGACCAGCGTAACTGATATGGAAGCCACGATCAGGGGGAAAATTCCGAAATCCGGCGGACTTGAAGTCGGGTACCAAAATTTGCCGAAGATGAAGTCTTTTATCGAAACCTGTTTGAAAATCGGTAAGCCTTCCATGAACAGGAAGACCATGATCATGAAAAGTATGGCAAAGGAAGCCAGGGCCACACTGAAAAAGAAAATACGTACCGACTTATCGGTTCTGCTGCGGATATTTGTCATCAGATTTTCAATGTCTCTTGATAAGTTAACTGTTTCATAACAAGCCAATTTTATATTACTTTATTGTTAAATCGTTCGGACGAGTTTTAAAAAATACAATGTTCCCCGGGAACGTCGATCCTTCTCCGGGGAACAATCCTGCTGTAATAAATTGGGTTTAAGCTAAGCAGGTAAACAACATATTATTTCAGCGGTATGAAGCCTTCTTCTTCCACAAGTTTTTGGCCTTTGTCGCTGACCACAAACTCCATGAATTTTTTAATATCACCCGCTGGTTTAATCGGCGTATACATATAAAGCGGTCTGCTGATTGGAAATGATTTATCCAGCGTGGTCTTCTTTGAGCCTGTAATTCCGTTAACAGAAAGCCCCTTCACGCTGCTATCCATATATCCGAGGCCGATGTAACCAATGGCATTAGGATTTTTGGAAACAGCCTGCACTACTGCGCCGTTTGATGCCTGAAGCAGAGCCCCGGGAAATACGCGCTCTTTTTTCATTACCTTTTCTTCCCAGACTTCATAGGTGCCGGAGGAAGTGTCTCTCGAAATGACAACAACAGGCTTGTCCGATCCGCCGATTTCTTTCCAGTTTTTTATATCTCCTTTGTAAAGACCCTTCAACTGATCCACTGTTATGTTTTTAAGCGGATTTGAAGGATGAACAACCGGTACTATGCAGTCAAATGCCACTATGAACTCCACCGGATCACCGCCATTTGCCTTTGCCTTCTCGATCTCTTCTTTTTTCATGGCTCGCGATGCATTGGCAATATCTGTAGTTTTGTCAATAAGCGCCTTGATGCCGTTTCCGGAGCCGCCGCCGGAGATGGATATTGATGTATCCGGATGCTCTTTCATATAAGCCTCGGCTGCTTTTTGCGCAATCGGAAGCACTGTTGTCGATCCATTCACCGAAATCTGTCCGGCAAAAGCCATGCCGGCTGTCAATATTACTGCCGGAATTATAACTCCGGCAATCCAGTTTCTTCTTTTCATGTTACCCTCCATTCTTGACCATTAAGATTTTAAATTTTGAAAACCAGTGTTCTCTGTTTGTTTTTCTTAAAAATGAAAATCCGTTTTTCATTCGGGGCCAAGGGTAAGGGTCTTTTGTTAGAAAATTATTAGGATTTTGTGAAAAATTCATTAAAAAAGCAGAGAAAGAGCTTTTACGATGCCTGAAAAGGAAGATGAATGACAAAGCAGCTCCCTTCTCCTGGAGCACTTTTTACGGAGATATTTCCGGCATTTGCAATTACTATATGCTTGACAATTGCAAGACCGAGCCCCGTGCCGCCCATTTTCCGGCTTCGGGAAGCATCGACGCGGTAAAACCGCTCAAAAAGGCGCGAAAGATGCTCCTGGCCGATTCCAATACCATGGTCCTGAAAGGCTATGGAAACTTCGGAATCGTTTTTTGCTCCCTCTATTTCAATGCTGCTTCCGGGATCGCTGTATTTTACCGCGTTGTCCAGGAGATTTACAAATGCCTGCTCAATAAGCGCAGCATTAAGTTTTGAAGAAAGCGCCTCGTCACAGGAACAAAGAATCCGTATCCTTTTTTCATCTGCCTTAGGCAGGCAGGTTTTTATGGCTGAGGAAAGTAAAGGCAGAACCCGGCATTCTGTCTGCCGGATTGTTTTATCATCAGCACTTTGTTCGATGATCGAAAGCTTCATAAGATCTTCTATGATGGCGATCAGCCGGTTGGTGTGATTTTCAATAATTTCCACAAACCGGGCTGCTTCTTCTGGGCGATTCAAAGCTCCGGATTTAAGGGTTTCAGTAAAGCCTTTAATTGCCGTAAGCGGTGTTTTAATTTCATGTGAAACATTTGCAGCAAAGTCCCGCCGCATATTTTCAAGATGTCTTAACCGGGTTACATCGTTTAAAATGATCAGAACACCTATTCGCTCTCCCGCGGCATTTTTGAGCGGGGCGGAACGGGTGTTCAGCAGGCTTTCGTCTTTGAGATGGAAAGAAAGATCTTCCTCATGAGAGTTTTCATCCAAAATAGAAATCCTGACAAAGCGCTGAAAATCGGGGTTCCGGACAGTTTCCTGAACGCTTCGGTTCAGAAGTTCGGAAGGATCTCTGTGAAACATCCGGGCGGCGCTCCGATTCACGCTAATGATTTTTTCCTCCGGATTAACTGCGATTACACCTTCCGTCATACTGGAAAGAACGGCCTCAAGTTCATTGCGCTGGCGGATAATCGTCTGCATGCGTTCATCCAGATTTGCCGCCATATCGTTCATGGTTTTTGCAAGCAATTCAGTTTCAGCTGAGGCGAAAACAGGCAGGCGATAGGAAAGATCGCCTTTTGCAAAATGCGATGCTCCTTCGCGGATTTTCTCCAGCGGGCTGCTTATGTGCCTTGAAAAAAGAAGGGCTGCCAAGGCGGCAAGAAGCGCGACGACCAGCGCACCAAGGGATGTGCGCTTCTGAATTATCTCAAGCTGTTTATCAATTGCGCTTATACTCACGGATGTCCGAAGAACACCCACAGGCTTTCCGTCTTCAGATAAAAGCACGGCGAGGTACATCATTGATGTGTTAAGCGTATCGCTGTACCTCGTGAAAACACCTGTTTCTCCTGTTATCGCTTTCACGAACTCAGGCCTGTCGGCGTGATTTTCCATTTCATCCGGATTTTTATCCGAATCCCCGATAACTTTTCCTGAAAGAAGAATTACGGTAATCCGTGTACCGGAGGATTTTCCGGCTCGTTTGCAAAACAGATCGATATTTTTTTCATCGTTTTTTTCATCTGAGGTCAAAAGATAATACGATACTTGTTCTTTCAGCAGATTGGCGCGCGCTTCAAGATTTAAGGTCGTCTGTTCCAGATAAAATTTGCGCATAGAATAACCGGCATACCGGCTGAAGGCAAGAAGCGGAATCAGGACAATGAGCAGGAACGGGATGAAAAGTTTCAGGAACAGGAGGTAATTCTTTCTCATGGATTTTCCTTAAACCTGTAGCCGACGCTTCGCACTGTTTCAATATAATGTCCGCATAGACCAAGTTTTTTCCGGAGCCCTGCTATTTGAACATCCACGCTCCGCTCAGTTACGGGATAGTTGTCGCCCCGTACTTCATCCACTATATGAGAACGGGTAAATACCCAACCGGGACGCTTGCATAATACCATGAGAATTTGAAATTCCGAAAAGGAGAGGTCGACAGGTTTCCCGGAAACATCAACTCTGCGATGACCCGGATAAATAATGATATCGCCTCTTTGAATCATCTCATTTTCAGAATCTTCGCCCTTTCGGCGAAAAACGGCGTTTACCCTTGCACAAAGAATTTTAGGGCTGAAAGGCTTGGTTATATAATCATCAGCAATATCAAGCCCTTTAATAATATCGGATTCTTCGCTTCTGGCGGTGAGCATGATGATTGGAATATGACGGGTTTTCTGGTCGGCTCTTAGCTTTTTAGCGACATTGATACCATTGATTCCCGGAAGCATGAGATCCAGAACCACAAGGTCAAACAGTTTTGATCCTGCAAGCCTGACGGCTTCTTCTCCGGAACCTGCACAAATAACATCAAACCCCTCAGACGCCAGGTTATATCTGACGAGTTCAGAGATATCTTCTTCATCATCTACGACAAGGATTTTCTTTGACATGAAATAGCCGTTAATTTTTTGTTCGAATGCTGTACCGGTCCGAATATGATTAACTCGTAAAAAGCAATTTTATGCCGCTTTGCGGCAATCTATTCCCGACGAACTCGTTGGAAGTCATATTATTCATAGCATCCAAAGTAAATATTCATAAGCCGATATTTCCCGCGAAAGCGGGAATCCAGAAATGACGCTGGCTTCCGGATCAAGTCCTGAACGACAAGCAATGCGACATGTGCAAATAATTATGTTGTTCTGTATAGCTTACTTGGTGATCCTTTATTGCCATGCTTTATATTATATCAGATTGTCTTTAAAAACAAGTCTTCAGAAAAATGAATATAACAAAAGTGGATGCCGGCGCTGCAGACAACCATTTTTACTGATTTCAGTCCGCCGTAGTTATCGTCGGATCTGAGACCCTGAACCGAAACCGTTAATTTGTAAGCATCTTGTTGCCCTTGCAAGGGGAACGCGCTTGCTGTTTCGGTTCAGTTGTTCTTATTAATCAATAATTAACATGACCTTAATAATTCCCTAACAGACCCTCTTTATCCTCTGTTTTCAATCGGAAACGAATTTTATTTTTAGCCAATGAAACATAAACAAAATTAAGAGAATAGGTTTTATCAATTATACTTCAGTCGTGAAGAAAGAAGTTTTTATTAACAATTCAATTAAAGGCGTAGTGCAGAATATGACCCGAATACTTAATGAAAGCTGGCTTTCTCGAATTGCCCATATTGATTATGCCTTTCAGCCCATCGTCAATATTCATTCCGGAATTTGTTATGGATATGAAGCGCTGTTGCGTAATTATGAAGCGGCAGGTTTTTCATCAATTTTCGAGCTTTTTGATGAGGCATGTCATGATCACGTTCTGCATGCGCTCGATCTGCAACTTCGAGATAAAGCCATTAACAAATTTTCGCAACTGGAATGGAAGAATAAGGTCAAACTTTTTTTCAATCTCGATAATCGACTCTTGAACTCCGCGGATTACAAACCCGGAAATACGCTTAATTCGCTGAAATTCTCGGATCTATCTCAGGATTCGATCTGTTTTGAAATTTCTGAACGGCATGAACTGGATCATAATCAGGAATTAGCAGATGTTCTGAATAATTACCGATCCCAGGGATATAAAATTGCGGTTGACGACTGCGGCGCCGGATTTGCCGGATTGAAACTGCTATATTACATCCGACCGGATTTTATCAAAATTGATCGCTTTTTTATTCAGGATATAACCGACGATTTGAATAAGCGAAT
>RPRI01000202.1 GCA_003818505.1 Desulfobacteraceae bacterium
TCGTGGAGTCCATGAAGTACCTTGGGCTTTACTGGCTGGTCTGGAATGAACCGCCTCCATTGGCATAGAATAGGAATAAGAAGATGGGAAAGCCACTTCGGTTATTAATAGTTGAAGATTCGGAAGACGATGCCCTGTTGACGATCCTTGCGCTCAAGAAGGGCGGCTATGATCCGGTGTATGAACGGGTGGAAGATGCCGTGACTATGCGGAAGGCTCTTCTGGAGAAGCCCTGGGATTTCCTTCTATGCGATTACCAGATGCCGCAATTCAACGGTCTTGTCGCCATCGCCCTGCTGAACGAAATCGGGATCGATATTCCTCTCATCATTGTGTCGGGAGCCATCGGTGAAGAGATGGCGGTTGAGTGTATGCGGTTGGGCGCTCGTGACTTCTTCATTAAAGGTAAACTGACCCGTCTTGTTTCTGCCATCGAACGGGAATTGAAGAATAAAGACTCAAGGCTCCAACGCAAGAGAATAGAGGAAGCGCTGTGGGAGAGCGAAGAGAAGTATCGTTGGATGTTGGATAACATGGCGGACGTTATAACACTCATGGACATGAATCTGCGTTTTACCTATGTCAGCCCTTCTATTATCCGTATGCGGGGATACACGGCTGAAGAGGCCACGGCACAGACCCTTGAGCAGGTCATGACGCCTGAATCCTTACAGATAAGTGCCGAGGTTTTTGAAGAAGAGATGAGGTTGGAAGCCAGCGGGACGGCAGATCCCGACAGAGTCCGCATCGTGGTCGTAGAACAATACAGAAAGGACGGCTCCATCGTTTTGATGGAGAACCATCTATCCTTTATGCGGGACGAGGCAAAGAAGCCTGTGGGCATAATCTCAGTGTCCCATGACATCACCGAGCGAAAGCGGGCGGAGGAGGAGATTAAGCAGAGAGAGGTATTTTTGAACACGCTGCTAAGGTCGATACCAATTCCTATTTTCTATAAAGACAGAGATGGACGATATGCAGGATTCAACAGAGCTTATGAAAATTTTTTCGGTACAACCAAGGAGAAGTTGATCGGCAAGACAGTATTCGACATTAGTCCGCCGGAACTTGCCAAAATCTATCATGCCAAAGATAATGATCTCTTAGAGAGCGGAGTTGAACAGGAATATGAAAGTCAGGTAAAAAACACTCTTGGTGTAATAAGGGATGTCATCTTCAACAAGGCTGTTTTTACTGACAGCAAGGGAACTGTCAACGGGCTCATCGGAACAATCCTTGACATTACCGAGCGCAAGCAGGCGGAGGAAAAACTCAAAGATACCCTTGAAAGTCTCAGGAAGTCGTTTGGTACGATCATCCAGGTCATGGTATCCGCTGTAGAGGTGAGAGATCCCTATACGGCCGGTCACCAGATCCGTTCTGCGGACCTTGCCCGTGCCATAGCCACGGAGATGGGCTTACCTCAGGAGAAAATAGATGGAATCAGGATGGCAGGATCCATCCATGACATCGGGAAACTATCCATCCCTGCTGAAATATTGTCAAAGCCAGGCAAACTGTCTGCGATAGAGTTTTCCCTGATTAAGGAACATCCCCTAAAAGGGTATGAGATGCTTGAGGATGTGGAATCCCCCTGGCCCCTGGCAGAGATTGTCTACCAGCACCATGAGCGGATCGACGGCTCGGGCTATCCAAGAAATCTGAAGGGGGATGAGATTCTTTTGGAGGCTCGTATTATGGCTGTCGCTGATGTGGTAGAATCCATGGCATCTCACCGACCTTACCGTCCCGCGCATGCGATTAATGCTGCCCTTGAGGAGATTGAAAAGAATAAAGAGACGCTTTATGATGCAAATGCCGTAGATGCATGCTTGAGATTGTTTCGAGAGAAAGGTTTTCAACTTGGAAAGTGAAGGAAGGGAACGGAAAAGTGAGGCAATAGGCCTATGTTATTGCGACCGATCATTAAAAAAAGTCCCCATATTCTGATCGTTTGGGCTTTGCTGTTTGTGGGGCTTTATCTTGCAAGTTTGTACAGCTATACTCTGTTTCATTTTGTTGCGGAAAGTTTTTCCATAGTTATTGCCATCTCACTATTCATTATTGCCTTGAACACCAGTCAACTGGCAAAAAATAATTATATTCTGTTCCTCAGCATCGCCTTTTTATTTGCGGGTCTCATCGATTTTGTACACACCCTGGCCTACAAGGGTATGGGGATTTTTCAGGGGTTTGATGCCAACCTGCCCACGCAACTATGGATTATAGCCCGTTACCTTCAGAGCCTGTCGCTTCTTGCGGCGCCATGGTTCATAGATCGGAAATTAAACATTCGCGCCGTCCTGGGTTTTTATCTTGCCGCAACCCTCCTCCTGCTGGCAACTGTCTTTTCCGGCACGCTATTTCCTGATTGCTTTATTGAGGGCAAGGGGCTGACCCATTTTAAAATTATCAGTGAATACATCATTTGCCTTATCCTGATTGCTTCTTTGGTTTTGCTGTTACGCCACCGCGAGAAGTTTGATCAGGAAATACTGCGACTGATAGTTTGGTCGATTCTATTCACCATCGTTTCTGAACTGGCATTTACTTTCTATATCAGCGTCTATGGTTTATCAAATCTAATCGGTCATTACTTCAAAATAGTGTCGTTTTATCTCATATATAGAGCAATCATAGTTACCGGCCTGGAAAATCCTTACCGCCTTCTTTTCCACGATTTATATAAGAATAAAGAAGAGCTGCAGACCATCCTTGATGCTTCTCCCATTATGATCTTTTACAAGGACAACAACAACAAATTCATTCGCGTTAACAGAGCTCTTGCCGAGGCGACGGGTCAGGCCAGAGAAGGAATCGAAGGGAAAACTGCCTTTGAAGTTTATCCCAATCAGGCTACGGGCTATTTGGAAGACGACAAGGATGTTATCGCATCGGGTAAGCCCAAGACGGGCATCATCGAACCCATAGATACAGAAATGGGCATCAGGTGGGTTCAAACCGATAAGATACCATACCGGGATATGGACGGGCGCATCATCGGAATAATCGGGTTTTCCATCGACATAACCAACCAAAAGAAGGCAGAAGAGGCATTGTGGGAGAGTGAGGGGAAATTTCGCTTATTCATTGAAAGTCTTCCGATTGGACTTTATCGAAACACGCCGGGTCCGCAGGGTCGGTTTATCATGGTCAATACTGCGTTGGCACGGTTGCATGGTTTTGATTCCATAGATGAATTTTTAAGCCAGGATGTGTTGGACCTTTACGTTGATCCATCACAGCGCAAGGAGGTATCGGTAGAGTTGATGGAGAAAGGTTTTGTTTCGAATAAGGAGGTAATGCTCAAAAAGAAGGATGGCACTCCTATATGGGGATCTATAACGGCCCGGGCTATACGCGACAACGAAGGGAAGGTGGTTTACTTTGACGGGACTGTCACCGATATCACCGACCGCAAAAGGATGGAGGAAAAAATCCATGCTCTTTCGATAACAGATCAACTTACAGGCTTTTATAACAGAAGAGGCTTTCTATCTCTTGTAGAGCAGCAGTTAAAATTATCAGACAGAAATAAGAGTTGGTTGCTGCTCTTTTTTGCTGATCTCGACTTATTGAAGCAGATTAACGATACGCTGGGACATGAGGAAGGGGACAAAGCGCTTATTGAAGCAGCAAATGTATTAAAGGAGACCTTCAGGGCCTCAGACATTATTGCCCGCTTAGGAGGGGACGAATTTGCAGTTCTTGCGATTGATATAAAGGGAACAAATCCCGAAATCTTTACTGCCCGGCTGCAGCAATTGATCGACATTCGGAACAACCAGGAAAGCAGGAAATATAACCTGTCGATCAGCATAGGCTGCTCTTTCTACAATGCAGAAAATCCCTGCTCCATTGACGATCTAATAGCTCGTGCGGATAAACTGATGTATGAGCAGAAGCAAAACAAGAAAAGCCTTCTCCTGCAATCGGCATCCCTTTCAAGCGGTAATCCTCAACATTTGATCTAATCATGTATGCTTGCTTTGTAGGTGCACAAGTGTTTGGATATATTGAGTTTTGATTAGACCAGCCCTATTGATAACTGGTTGTAAGGTGGGGATTCTTTACAGTTGCTTTTCTGTTTCGGAAGGGGCAAGCATGTCTTCCTGTACTACACAACCAGCCAACCTCGATGAAAATGAATGACTTCATGCGGTTATCCTTATTGACGGAACTCTTCAATCAGACAAAAGCTGAAAAGAGTGCTGATAGCAACTGGCAATGGTATATTGTGGTTCATATCTCAAAAAACTATCTAAAATAACAGATTTTTCTCTTGACATTATATATCTGTATTCTATAGAAATATTCCCCAATTTACATCTCTTTTGCATTGCTTCCACAAATACCGATTCTAACGGGGACTGCTGATGTGGGGATTCTGGCATAGATTGTGTGTGTGGTTAATAGACCATCGGAAAAATCAAATTTTATCTCCCTACTCTTCTTATTCTAAGAATCTAATCCCTTCCATAATTAAAGCAAACTTGTGGTCAGCCATTGCTTCTGTACTATCTGCACATATAGAGCTATCTTCATACTTAAAGGATATTTCTAAAATTCTGGGCTCATTTTTTCCCAGTTCATTATTCTGGCTACGACGACTATCTGAATTATTATCATGCTGTGAAGGAGTGCAATTATGTTTGGTTTTGGAAGAAAAAAAAGCCTGCTTGCAAGACGTAATTTGTTAATTAGTCTGCCTTTATGGTTATCGTTGACTGTCTCTCTATGGAATAGAATAGCTGAGATAATAAGTAAAACAGATATATTAAATCAATACAAATGCTTTTTTACGAGAATGGAAAGTAAAATAATCGAGGAAAAATATTAATGAAGATCAAAAGCTCAGGCCCTTTCATAACTCTGTTTTTTGTTCTTTCTATCGTAGCATTCCCGTTTACTGCCCATGCTGTGGTCAACTGGTCAAAAACACCAGGCAATCCCTTGCTTGCCAGGGGCGGTTCAGGCAGCTTCGATAAGGGTGGACTATATAGACCTGTGGTCATTAAAGACGGTGACACCTATAAAATGTGGTACACCGGCATTGATGATGCAGGCGTACATTCAATCGGTTATGCTACCTCTTCAAACGGCACGTCATGGACCAAAGTCGGTCAGGTCTTCACAAAGGGAACTCCCGGCAGTTGGGATGACTCTCATGTTGGGGGGGCCTGGATCATCAAAGAGACAAGTGGTGAAAAGCCCTACAAGATGTGGTATTCCGGTACAAATGATACTGATGTTGAGACAAACGGGCAGATCGGTTACGCTGAATCTGCAGACGGAATTAACTGGACCCGATATCCCTCAAATCCCCTGAATCTAATAGGGAATATCCTCAATGACTGGGATGGAGAGAGTGTTTTATTTCCTTGCGTGATTGAAGACGGCAGCACATATAAGATGTGGTACAGAGGCTGGAATAGCACCTGGCCCGGTGGTTCACAAGGGACCGGTTATGCCGAATCCACAGATGGAATCACCTGGACCAAGCATAACGATACCAATACGACCAGCGATCCTTTTGCAAACAGTGACCCGGTCATTAAACTCGGCAATCCGGGCGCGTGGGATGGGTGGTCTTTGGGTAGTTACTCTGTCATCAAAGACGGAAGCGTGTATCGTATGTGGTATGACGGCACACAGGCAGACGATACGCCAACAAGAATTGGTTACGCCTATTCTTTCAATGGGCAAAACTGGAAGAAATACGATGGGAATCCAGTTATCATGGAAGGAACGGCCGGCTCTTTTGATGAAAACGGTCTCTTTTATCCCATGGTTTTGAAAGACGGAAATACTTACAGGATGTATTACGCTGGTTCCAGAGACTGCTCAACAGATTGTATCGATGAGATCGGCTATGCCGAATCTTATGCTTATTCCGGGCCCAACCCCGTATTCAATTATGGCTATGTTTTCACATTGAACAGGAGCACAGGAAAGGTTATCGCAGTTGGTCTTTTTTATGAAGGCCCAGGTGTTCTTGACCTCAATGGACTTTACGTCCTGGGTCCTAACGGCTATGTCCGCGGTTTTACTGATTCAGATATAACCAATTGGGTTGGGCGGCAGGACATAAGCGGTGGCAGTGCCGTTGCTGAGGCTGATTTTACAGCCTATGCCGGCACGTACACCTTCAACATAACTGCCAATAATGGGGCAACCGCATCAAAGACAATAAGCTTCCCATCGCCAACCGTGCTTCCTTATCCGGAAGATGGCATTGCAGGATTTCAAAGGCTCATTGAGCTCGGTGGAACCTCTTATACTACGGATAATTCGTATATCAGCGGGACTACACCCACCCTGAAGTGGTCTCCGATGATAGGCCATGAAAACAAATACTATCGGGTCCGCGTGTGGGATCTTAAGTCGTCGAACTGCTGGTTCGCGTCCACCCCCACATTAGGCACACAAGTGGACGGCTTAGGGTACATGTCAGCCACAGTGCCATCCGGAGTACTCTTTTCCAATACACCTTATAAGTATGAGATAGAGGTTCTGGATACGAATAACACACAGTCCGCTCATAACAGATCCAGAAGCACAGCGTGGAACTTCTATACAGGAACAAAGGGCACGGATTTTCTGTTCAATCCTTTCATTTTACATATAAAATCTTTCATGAGCGGTGACCAGAGCTATTTCGGTGTGTATGTTAACAATCTCGCTCCCTGGGATATAAGTGTTGCCTCTCCATTTCAAGTAACCGATGGGAATTATACTTATAATTATAATTTTAGTAGTCCGAATTATCCCGACTTGTTTTATTACCAAGTTTGGCCCATGGACTACAGCAATAACAGCGCTCCTTACATCGGCGCCCCAACTGCCGGCACCTATCAGTTCTCTATCTCTGATGGTACAAATTCTGACACTACTTCGCGGACTTTTATTGATGTTCCTGAAGTTCCCAAGATGACTAAAGAGACAATGAGCCCGGAGGATAACAGTTATCTACAAACCCCTACGCCAACACTCTCTTGGCATTCTTTTGCGGGCACCGGCTACAAATATCGTGTGCGAGTGAACACATGGAATAATTTCTTATGCTGGGCTTCTTCATGGATAACCGGGACAAGTTCGGCAGGCCCGATGTCGGTAACAGTACCGGCGAATACATTGCAGCCCGGTCCATATCGCTGGTATGTGGAGGTACAGGACATCGGCAACAACACCCGGACCCGCTCCCAGTACCTGACATTGAATTTGTATGGTTCTACTGTCACTCTCAATCCCCCAACGCTGTCAACGCCTGCCGATAATGAGGCGGGTCAGGCGAATAATGTATCTATAACCTGGCTGGACACGAACACAAATCCCCAGGAGAGCGGCTACACAGTACGGATCAAGCCTTCCGGTGGAAGTTATACGGAGTACAGCAAGACTCAGAATGCCACATCTCATGCTACATCCGGCCTTAGCCCTGGAGCGACCTATTACTGGAGCGTGAAGGCGGTTGGAAATGGAACCTCAATGCTGGATTCTGCCTACCCAACCGACAGAACGTTCACCGTTACCCAGGCAGGATTCAATGCAGCTCTCTACTTTCCCCACATAGCCACAAGCATTCCCTGGCGAACTGAGATAGCCATAATAAATACCAGCCCCGATCAATCAATTACCGGCACCCTGAGGGCCTTAAGCAATGAAGGTCAGCTCGTAGAGACCAAGGCTGTCACTCTTTCTGCCCGTGGCCGGAGACAGATCACCGTTGCCAATGAGTTTACCAACCATGCAAACATAGGCTACATCATCTTTGACACAACCTCTGCTGCGGTCCAGGGCTACACGAAGTTTTACCAGGAAGGGGTCTATCGGGCGGCTATTCCTGCGGTTAAAGAGGTAAACACCTCCGACATCTATATATCACACATAGCCTCAACCGCTGACTGGTGGACCGGGGTAAGCCTGGTGAATACAACATCGGCAAGAAAAGATTTGACCATTACCTTTAACAACGGCCAGACCGTTCCCTACTCACTCAATGCCAACGAACACAAGGCCTTCTTGATCGAGAGTTTGTTAAATAACCAACCCCAGCCGGACATTCAATCAGCGGTGATCACCAATGCCAGCGGGGTAATTGGACTGGTGCTGTTTGGCAGTACCGGAGGTAGCGGCAACCAACTTGACGGGGTACTCCTTACCGACGATACCGCATCGACCATATACTATCCCCACGTTGCCAGTAATAATACCTGGTGGACCGGCATTGTGGCATATAACCCATCAGAGTCGGCATGTACGATAACTGTCACGCCCTATAATGCTGCCGGGACCCCCCTTTCCACCACAAACCTTTCACTGGCGGGGAAGGGAAAATATATCGGTCTGGTTGAACAACTATCCCTTCCCGCTCAAACTGAGTGGTTCAAGATAGACTCCACAAGCCCCCTCACCGGCTTTGAACTTTTTGCCACCTATGACGGCTACCAACTTGCTGCCTATGCAGGAAGCGGTACAAAGACGGGTGTTTTTGCAAAGGTCGAGAAAAGCGGCTGGACCGGCATTGCCTTTGTCAACATGGAAGCTGGCGCGGCGTCCGTTACCTTGACCGCCTATAACGACAATGGAAGTGCTGTAGCCACCCAGGTGCTATCTGTCGGTGGCTATGCCAAGGTGGTCGATCAAGCGGAAAATATCTTCTCGCAGGATATCA